>NZ_JBQQCO010000015.1:0-84121 GCF_052246295.1 Piscibacillus sp. B03
TTGTTAACGAATCGATCCCAATGATTATGTTTATCAAAAAATATGCGTCTTAGAATATTATCCATACTAAAAAAATACCACAGAACAGCGTTCTATGGCACAATTTTTATACTTTCTTATCTTTTAAAAAAGGATAGGCCATTATGACCTATCCTTTGACATTTGCTCTTGCGCCATCTGTACAGCCCTTTTGACCATATTTCCGGCATCTCGAGACTTAATGCCTCCCCATCCTTCTTTTTGCACCGTGTCGTAAAAACCCAATTCCTTTGCGATCTCTTCTTTCAAACGATCTGACATAATGCCACGTCGTCTTCCCATCGGTTGATCACAACTCCTTTTGTCGTTGTTTACGACACTCTTAGTATATGTAATTGCTAAGAAAAGATATTGGAAATGGATGGGGATCGCTTATTTTTACGCCATCTTGGTGACTTCATCTGTGAAGGTAATTTCAACCGTTTCAGTTAATACGTCCGTATAACTGTATGAAACTCTCTCAAAGTTGTGCTCTTCTTGGTCAAGTTCAACGATAAATACTGAAGGATATGTTTCTGCTAAAACGCCAGAACGTTCGATTGTTTTACGACGTCCTCCGTTTGCTTTTAACGTTAAACGTTCACCAATTCTGTGATCTAATACTTGTTTGATTTCCGCTAAGGTTTTTCCCATTAGACTCCACCTCACTGTATTTAATAATACCACACCAGTCCTCAAAAAGTCAAATAAAGTTAAACATTATATCAACTGGCACGCCGGCATGTCAACAAAATTTTATTCTTTTTTTAATTTTACCTAGTTTTTATAAAACATACATGAATTACCAAAAAACTTTTGTGTGGCTTGGTATAAACCCAACTATGATATACTATTCATCTTTTGACTTTTCGTTCGTAACCGGTAATTCTTTCATGTAAGGAAGTCCAACCCTAAACAAACCTCTCGTCTCTATTCCACCAATCCCTTTCTCTCTTGTGATGGTTTTGCTGACTACATCATAAATATCAACTTTTTCCATAAAAGGCGTATAACCAGCCTTAGCAACCACATAAACTGGGTCAAGGGCATGAATATTAATACGTGTTGGAGAGCTAGCAAAATTAGCTCCTGCTTTAATTAACGATTCAAAATGAGACTGACATGCTCCAGCAAAAATAACAAGTTGATCTAAACTCGGTTGAAACTTTCTGGCCTCTCGAACCGCTTCAACAAAATATTTGCTGTTACGATAGGCTCTAATGTCCTTCTCATCACCTTTTTGTTTTGAGTAAGAGTCGTGACCCGTAATGACTAAAATATCGGGTTGTACTTTCTCCATTAAAATTTTTACCTTCTCTGGCATTTCAGCTTCTTCAACATACATCCCGTGAACTTGAAGCCCTAATCTTTTATAAAGCTGAATACATTTTTTTAAAAAAAGTGAATCCCCATCAATGTGAAGCACTTTGGGACAAATTCTAAATTGTGAGATCGATTGTTCCTTTTCGTGTGTTGGCTGTGAATAATCACGAAATGAGCGTAAATAATAATCTTGACGAAACATTCGATAAGAATGATCTTCGTTGCGCTTCATCTCCTTACGGCGTAGGAAACGATCACTTTCGGTCACTTTCTTTAAATCTTTAAGTGGAGCATCAACTTTCAAGCGAAAATCTTCACCAAATAAAATCGCTTTGTCTTTATGAATATGTTGAACACGAAACAATAAATCATGATTATAAGAATGTCTCGTTACGATGTCACCTTTTTGCCAGTTCATAAAAAAATCCCCTTCTCAAATACCTTCTCTTATACGATATTGAAAAAGGGGCCTAAACGTGCCTACTCACTTAAGATCTTATGACAAACATTTGAAAGAGCCGCAAACTCTTTTATCGACAATGATTCGCCTCTTCGGCTAGGTTCAATTCCGGACTCCTCAAATAGCTGATTAAATTGTTCTTTTGTTATTCTGTTTTTAAATTCGCGTTGCAAGTTATTTTTGATTGTTTTACGACGTTGGCCAAAGCTAGCTTGAACTATTTCAAAAAATAGATCTTCATTTTCTACTTGGACAACTGGCTTTTCTCGTTTAACTAATTGTAAAATGGCTGAATCGACATTAGGTTGAGGGATAAAGCATGTTTTTGGAACTGTCATAACAACTTTTGACTTGGTATAGTACTGGACAGCAATCGACAATGAACCATATTCCTTTGTATTCGGTTCTGCCGCCATTCGATCGGCAACTTCTTTTTGCATCATAACCGTCATTGAATGTATTGGGACGTCTTCTTTTAAAAGCTTCATCAAAATAGGTGTTGTAATGTAATAGGGTAAATTGGCAACTACTTTAATTTGTTCACCATCTTCAACTTTATCGTCTAAGTACTTCTTCAAATTCGCTTCTAAGATATCTTGATGATACACCGTCACATGTTCATACGGAGATAAAGTGTCATTCAACACCTCAATCAAACGTTGATCTATTTCAAATGCATACACATGCTTCGCTTCAAACGCTAAATGCTCTGTTAATGCTCCTATTCCTGGTCCAATTTCAACTGCTATTGTATTTTGGTCCACCCCTGCTTTAGCGACAATTTTCTTTAAAACGTTAGGGTCAATTAAGAAGTTCTGACCAAGACTCTTTTTAAAATTAAGACCGTGTTTTTCCATTATAGCCTTCGTCCGAGTAATTGTTGCGATTGGTTTTGTCACGATGTTTCCTCCTCGATAATGTCTCTCATAGCATCTTCAAATGTATTAGGATCTATTTGAAACATGGATAACCTCTTGGCTAACTGCTTTCCGTTAGCATAGCCAATTTTTAGCTTTTCCCCGAGCTTTTGACGACGTTCTTTAGCATTAGAACCACCAATTAATCCATAATGAACTAAATATGGCTGCCAATCAGTCTCTAACTCTTTCTTCTCCACTAGTTCATAAACTTGGCTTAATGCCTCTCTAACGTCTTCCACACTCGCGTGTTCGATTCCAACTCCATTTTTACCAAGAGCCTTTCGTTTTGGTAAAAAAGCATGCTTACAACCTGGGACATGTTCGTCAATTAATCGACGCAACCGTTCTCCAGGGTAATCAGGGTCGGTAAATATAATGACACCACGTTTTTCTTTCGCGTGTCGGATTTGATTATATACTTGTTGATTAATTGCTGAGCCATTCGTTTCAATCGTATCAGCATCAACGGCTAGTTTTATTTTTACGGTATCATCTCGCCCTTCAACGACGATTACTTCTTGAATTTTCATGATCAAACCTCTCTAAACCAAAAATAAAGGATAATCCTTAGTATACCAGGATTATCCTTAAAGATTAATTACTTCTTAATTCTAACCTGAACGCTACGGTTACCCCAATTGTAAGCCTCAGATTTTGAATCAACTAAAATGTCAATTTTATTACCTTTAATAGCACCGCCAGTATCTAGAGCTATAGCAGTAAAACTGCCACTCGGTGTACGCACTTCTACAATCGACCTAAGTGGAATGACATTAGGATCTACAGCGATAATTCTCATGCCTTGATACGTAATGGTGTTATTAACGTTTACACCTGTTGCTGTATAACCTGAACAGCCGCTACAATTTGCGGTGTATTTAGTTGACCTAAATGTCATCCAATCGCCACTAGAACTTGAGCTAGAGCTTGAATTAGAATCCGAGCTTTTGCTCACTTGCTGAACGGGTTGCTTTGTTCCTTTTGCAACAATCTGGTTAACACTTTCTTTTACAACTTCTTCATCGACTAATTCTCTTGAAACTTCTTCACCGTTTTCCTTAGTCACTTCGTACGTTTCAACTTTTTTACCTTGTTCACCTTTTGTTAGGACTTTACTTTTCCCTTGTAAAAGGTTGGAGTCATTTTTAGTTTCTGTATCATAAGGAATTTCAATTTCTTTTGAAACTTTTTCCTTAGTTACACGTACTATTTCTATAGAACGATTATTTTCGACACGATCGTCTAAGTCGGCATTTAGTCGGTCGTGTTCATTAAGACTAATCTTTAAATCTTTTAATAAATCACCAATAGATTGGTTTGTTACCATAGCCGTTGTTTCTTTACCGCCATCGTTAACGGTAACTTCAAATGCTTTTTGAATTGAAATGGCCAAACCATCTTCTATATCTGTATTTAAATCAACGGATAATTCGTCATGTTCTGAGAGGTTAATTGATTCTTCCTCTAAAAACTGATTGACGTTTTCTGTTGTTGTAAAGTATGTTTCTGTCTGATCGTCAATTGTTACTTGGACTTCTTTGGCTTGAGTATACTCAATCACCATGCCATCCGTTATCTCATCGTCTAGGTCCACGGATAAATCATCGTGTTCAGATACCTCAATACCTAATTCATCCATGACGCCACTAACTTCATTAGCTGTCGTTAATGTACTGACTTCTTCACCGTCTTGAATAACTGAAACTTCAGCGGTGACTGTCTCGAATGCTATGTAACTCACTGTTGCGACAAATACAAAGATAGTCAACAAGGTTAGTAGGATCTTTTTGAAGCTAAATTGCTTCTTTCTTGGGTTAGCACCCCACTTGACGCTCATACATCACGCCTCCTTTTAACTCGCATTTGATTATATGGGTGATTTTATTCAAAGTCAATTGATTCTAAAACTATTTGACTAGTAAACTAGCTTTAGTTCCCTTATTTCCAACGATTTCAGGGATTATTAAGAATTTATTACAAGACCTGAAATAATTGAAATATAAGAAACACGCGCCCATATAAAAGAATCTTGGCCAAACTCTGCCTCTTTTATACGTACGCGTGTTTAATTATTTTTATGTTTAATTTTTACTCGATCGAAAAAAGTTTTTTGGCGTTTTCTGTCGTTTGCCTAGCGACTTCCTCTAGGGAAATCTCCCTAATTTCGGCAATTTTTTCTGCTACCAATTTCACATACGCAGGTTCATTGCGTTTCCCTCGATTTGGGTGCGGAGCTAGAAATGGACAGTCAGTTTCTATTAATAATCTCTCTAACGGAACCTCTTCGGCAACAATTTTAGGGTCTGCTGCATTTTTAAATGTAACAGGACCACCGAGTGAAATATAGAAACCTAATTCTAAACATTCTTCCGCATAGTCAATCACGTCATTGTAGCAGTGCATTATACCGCCACACTCTTGTGCGTTTTCTTCTTTTAGAATTTGCACGATATCTTCTGTCGCCTCACGGTTATGAATAATAATCGGCATATTCACTTTTTTAGCTAGATTAATTTGTTTACGGAACACTTCCTTTTGTACATCGTGCGGTGATTTATCCCAATGGTAGTCAAGCCCCATCTCACCAATGGCAACAACCTTTGGATGTTTACTCAATTCTTCAATCCACTTTAAATCTTCATCTGTCATATCAATTGCATCAACTGGATGCCATCCTACTGCGGCATAAATAAAATCATTTTGTTCCGCAATTTCAATGGCTAGCGGAATGGTTTTTCGATCAAAACCAACAACCACCATATACTCAACGCCCTCATCTAATGCACGTTGAATAACTTCATCTCGATCTTCCATAAATTGATCTGCATTTAAATGCACATGAGTATCAAATAACATTGTGTTCACTCCTAGATTTCTCAAACTTTGAAAAAAGGGCGAATTGCTCCGCCCCATCTTTTCAAAACTATTTTACTTTTGCTCCGTTTGGAAGCGTTTGGTCAATTGATGCTAACGATAAGTTACCATGATCATCCTCACCAGCTAAAATCATACCTTGTGATAGCTCACCACGAAGTTTCACTGGTTTTAGATTAGCTACTAGGACTACTTTTTGACCGACCAGCTCTTCTGGTTGATAGTACTGAGCAATACCTGATACAACTTGACGTTTTTCATTACCCACATCAAGCTGTAACTTTAATAATTTATCTGCTTTCTTAACTTTTTCAGCCTTAACCACTTCAGCTACTCGAAGGTCTACCTTAAAGAAATCATCTATCGTAATTTCATTCGACTCTTCATTCTTTTCTTCAGGCTCCGGTTCTGGTTTCGCTGTTTTCGTCATAATATCTTTAATCGCTTGAACTTCTTGTTCGTTATCAAGACGTGGGAAGATTGGTGTTCCTTTCTTCACAACTTCGCCATTTGTCACCACTCCAAAGTCACTTAGACTGTCCCAGCTTTGAAGGTTTTCATCTTGAATTCCTAACTGATCAAAGATTTTCTTAGGTGTTGATGTTAAGAATGGCTGAAGCATAACCGCAATTTGTCGTAATGATTCAACAAGATGTGCCATTACGTTACCTAAACGAGCTTTCTTAGACTCATCTTTTGCTAATACCCAAGGTTCATTCTCATCAATATATTTATTAGTACGACTTACAAACTGCCATAAAGTTGCTAGTGCTACCGAGAACTCCATGTTTTCCATAGCCTCTTCAACTTCATCTCTTGTTTGTTTTGCTAATTGTTTTAGGTTTTGGTCGTATTCTGTTTCATCTAAGTTAATATTAGGGATTTGACCATCAAAATATTTATTAATCATCGCAACGGTACGATTTAATAAGTTTCCTAAATCATTGGCTAGGTCATAATTCGTACGTTCAACGAAAGCTTCTGGTGTGAAAACTCCATCTGACCCAAATGGCACCTCACGTAATAGGTAGTAACGTAAGGCATCTAAACCATAACGATCAATTAAATCGACTGGGTCTACTACGTTACCCTTAGATTTCGACATCTTACCATCTTTCATTAGTAACCAACCATGTGCAAACACTTTTTTAGGAAGCGGAAGGTCTAATGCCATTAATATGATTGGCCAGTAAATGGTATGGAAGCGAACGATTTCTTTACCAACTAGATGTACGTCTGCTGGCCAATACTTTTGATAACGTTCGTCATTGTCTGTGTTGTAACCTAATGCCGTAATGTAGTTAGTTAAAGCATCAATCCAAATGTAAATAACATGTTTTGGATCACCTGGAACCTTTATACCCCAGTCAACTGTCGTACGAGATACAGCTAAATCTTCTAATCCTGGTTTGATAAAGTTATTTAACATTTCATTTTTACGAGATTCTGGTTGGATGAATTCAGGATTTTCTTCATAGAACTCAACCAAACGGTCTACATATTTACTCATTTTAAAGAAGTAAGATTCTTCTTTTACCTTTTCAACTGGGCGACCACAATCCGGGCAATTACCGTCTTCTAACTGACGATCCGTGAAAAATGACTCACAAGGCGTACAGTACCAACCTTCATACTCGTCTAAATAAATATCACCTTGTTTAACTAGGCGGTCAAAAATCTTCTCAACAACCTCTTTGTGACGATTTTGGGTTGTACGTATGAAATCATCATGTGAGATATCAAGCTTCTCCCAAAGGTCCTGAATACCTGAGACAATGTTGTCCACGTAAGCCTGTGGTGTCACACCATCTTCTTCAGCTTTACGCTGAATCTTCTGTCCGTGTTCATCTGTGCCTGTTAAATACATGACGTCAAAACCTCTCAAACGTTTATAACGTGCCATCGCATCACCAGCGACAGTCGTATAGGCATGACCAATGTGTAAGTTACCACTAGGGTAGTAGATCGGTGTTGTAATATAAAATGTATTTTGTTCTTTCGGCATGGTATAAACCTCCTTAATATGTGGTAGTTTTTTGAAATGTTTTTATTTTCTATTTTTCAGATATTTGGTAAACTAATGTACAGATGCTAGATACTATTGTAACGATATCAATTTATTATTTCCATAAGTAAGGGAAAATTCTGTTGTTACTAGCAATTTTAAAAAGATATTAAAAAATGGTAACAATGGAATAAATTAAATTGACTTCCAAAAAAATCAATGGTAATCTATCATCGTTAAGATAGCGAATTATGATCGAGAGGAGAGAAAAAGATAATGAAATCAACTGGTATTGTAAGAAAGGTAGACGAGTTAGGTCGCGTCGTCATCCCTATCGAGCTTCGCCGTACACTAGACATTAATGTGAAGGATTCGTTAGAAATTTATGTTGATGACGATAAAATTATCCTTAAAAAGTACAAGCCATATATGGCATGTGACATTACTGGGGAAGTCTCTGATTCAAACGAGCCTGTAGGTAATGGCAACATCGTTTTAAGTAAAGAAGGCGCTGAACAGCTAATTAACGAACTTCAAAAGAAATTCAACTTATCATAATGACTAGGGTTACAGCATTTGCTGTAACCTTTTTATTTTTCATGATAGGCTTGATAAATCTCATTTTTAGCTTGCCCACGTTCCTTTGCGACCATTTTAATCGCATCCTTTTTGGACTTTCCTTGATCAACATAGTAGTCTACGTGATCAATTAATGATAGATCTTGCCACCAGTTGTTAACGTCATCTTCAAACTCGATTTTCCCTTCTAATACTATACAAAATTCTCCTCTTAACTCTGCCTCTTCAGATGTCATAAATAGGTTGACCTCTTTTAAAGTTCCGTAAACATACTCCTCGAATTTTTTAGTTAATTCTCTAGCCACCGTCATCTTACGGTTTTCTGAATAGACTTCATGCATCACGGCAATCGTTTGTTTAATCCGGTGCGGTGATTCATAGAAGATTAAAGTGTGATCCGTTTTACCTAATAGTTTTAACACTTCAACAATCTCTTTTTTCTTCCTGGGTAAAAACCCATAAAACGTAAATGATGAAGATGTAATTCCAGAGCCAACAAATGCCGTTAATGCAGCATTAGCGCCTGGTAAAACCGTTACACTAATCCCTTCTTCTCTCACTCGTCTCACTAACTCAAAGCCCGGATCAGAAATAATCGGCATTCCAGCATCACTCACTAACGCAATCATCTCACCATTTTTTAATCGCTCAACTAACTTTTCTTCACGATCAAACTTATTATGTTCGTGGTAACTAATTAAAGGTTTTTCAATTTCAAAGTAATGAAGTAGTTTTTTTGTTTGCCTTGTATCTTCGCAAGCGATCGCGTCAACTTGCTGTAGTGTTTTAACTGCACGGTACGTCATATCATCCAAATTGCCAATAGGAGTTGGGACAATATATAAACGGGGGCTTTCCCCTTTAAAGCTTCGTTGAATTTGAACCATGCAAACGGCTCCCTTCTTCCCCGTAGAGTATTTTAGTAATTTCGGGTGTATAGTTACCATCCTCATCATGTATATAAATCGGCGGGATGATCTTTAAATCAGGCTTTCCGTCTCTCACATATTCAACTAACACGATATTAGATTCCTTGTTTCGTTTCGGATGTACAAATTGAATCCTTTTTGGTTCCAAGTTAAATCGTCTACCAATTTCAATTAATTCCGTTAATCGATTAGGTCTATGAACGAGTGAGACCTTCCCACCTGATTTCACAAGCTCACTACAAGACTTCAACACATCTTCTAACGTGCAGTATATTTCATGTCTTGCGATTGCTAAGTGTTCATTATTGTTACGTTTATCTAAATCCTCAGTTCTAAAATATGGAGGATTACATGTGACTAAATCATAGCGATGGTAGCCTGTCTTTTTCGCTAAGCCTATTAAGTCATCATTCATCAACTTGATTTGATCTTCTAGTTCATTTAATTTAACATTTCGTACCGCCATATCATATAAACGTTCTTGAATTTCAACGCCTGTCATTGGAACTTTAGAGCGTTTTGATAAAAATAGCGGAATTACGCCATTGCCTGTACAGAGGTCCATTATTTTTCCTCTAGTAAAAGGAAGATATGTAAAATGAGCAAGCAAAACTGCGTCAATTGAAAAGGCAAACACTGATTGGCTTTGAATGATTCTGCGTTTATGATCGGCTAACAAATAGTCAATTCGTTCATCGCCTCGTAGTTCTACCATAGTTGCTTTTCCTTCCATTTAAGTTTTTATAATTATATAAAACGAAACACACCGTGCGTCTCTTGACGTCGGTGCGTTCCCCTTAATTTGGTAAAGTTTCAAACTTGAGCTTTAACTTTATTGACAATTAGTTTGTAGTGCGTCCCTAACCGAAGAATTTTAAACAAAAGATACAATCTTCTTCCTCGCGTGGTGAGCCAAAGTACACATGGCAAATATGAAATCCTTCTTCATAGATCCTCGCAAGGTTATCGTATCCTTCTCCAACAGACGCATCGTCAGACTGATTGTTCGAATCCTGTTTCGCACTGTCTTGCTTAGCAGAATCAGGAGTTAAATCATCTAAACGCTGGCGCAAATGATGATTTTCATGCGCGAGCTGATGATTTTCCTCGACAAGTTGAACCAAGTCCTTCTTCAATGCTCCGAAGTCTTCTTGGAGTTCTTGAAATCGTTTTTCTAATAATGAAAACCGTTCTAACATTTCCTTTTTGTTCAAAACATCCACCTCGTTATTCTGTGGCTGGAACAGAAATAGCTCCTTCTTCAATTAGTTCATCTAATGTATATTCAACAACTCGTTCTAACTCAAACAGTTCAACCTGCACTAACATTTCAAGCATATTTAGTCCGACAACTTTACCTTTGCCGTTGTCTGTAAGAATAATCTCACCGATATCTGGAAGTTCACGTTTAGCTTCTTCATATTGGTCGTTTTCATACTTTAAGCAGCACATTAAACGTCCACATAAACCTGAGATCTTAGCCGGATTGAGTGATAAATTTTGATCTTTAGCCATCTTAATGGAAACAGGTTCAAAGTCACCTAAGAACGTTGAACAACAAAGCATACGACCACAAGGACCAATACCACCTAACATTTTAGCCTCATCACGAACACCAATCTGTCTTAACTCAATACGAGTTTTGAAGATCGCAGCCAAATCTTTAACTAGTTCACGGAAATCAACTCTACCTTCAGCCGTAAAATAAAAGATAATTTTATTGCGGTCAAATGTGAATTCCGCCTCAACTAGATTCATATCTAAGTTATGCTGTTTAATTTTATCCTGACAAACTTGAAAAGCTTCCTCAGTCTTTTCTTTGTTTTCGCTAACAGTCAGCTTGTCCTTCTCATCCGCAACGCGAATAACTTTCTTAAGTGGTAAAACAACATCCTCATCATCCACTTGTTTATTGGCAATGACAACTTTACCAAATTCAACCCCTCTTACTGTTTCTACGATGACATAGTCTTCGGTAGTCATCTGTATTTCACAAGGGTCAAAGTAATATATTTTACCCGCTTTTTTAAAGCGAACACCAATTACTTCTACCAAAACGTTCACCTCACCTTTGTAACTTAAGGATTAAATATTCCATTGCTAATGTCGGATGTACGTTTTGTGCTAGTTTTCTTCTTGTATTTAAAATTTCATAAATTAAACTTTTGGCTTCCGACAACGATACGACATAATGGAACTTCTCCAAGCGATCTAATTGGTCAATTAAAACGATGGAGTCTCGTTTATCTAAATGGAGCGAAACGATGTCTTGGAACCAAACGAGTAATAGCTCCAGTCCATATCCCATTGACTCTCGCCCCTGAAAATGTTTTAAATAAGCTTGATGTAACTCAAGGTAACCTTCCTCACTTGAATTCATAACCTTATCCATTAATTGTACCACTATTTTTCTAGCTTCGGCAAACCAATCATCTTCATGTAACTCGAGTGCTTCATTAATGTTCAGCTTCATGGCTGCAAATAGTTTCGAAGTTGACTCAGGCAACCCTTTTTCTATTAACTGTTGGTATAAATGATCATCCGTTAAGCTATGAAACTGAATTCTTTGGCACCTTGAAATAATCGTATCAAGCATCTGTCCTATTTGATCAGTTAATAGTATAGCTACTGTCTCACGACTCGGTTCTTCTAAAAACTTTAACAACCGATTAGAGGCATTTACCGTCATTTTTTCCGCTTCTCGTATCACATATACTTTTTGATTCGACTCAAGACCTGTGTATGTAAATTCTTTTTGTAAATATTCGATTTGTTCCTTTTTAATAGACTGACCATCTGGCTCGATCCAATGTAAGTCAGGGTGATTACCGGATTGAATTCTTTTACACGAGTTACACTCATAGCAAGGGTCCGGTTCATCCTCACGTTTATTTTCACAAAAATATCTCATCGCAAATAAGAGACTGGCTTCGTGCTTACCAGTCCCTGGAGGCCCATGAAATAAATAGGCATGAGCTATTCGATCTCTTATGATGCTGTTTTGTAACATTTTCATTGCGACCGGTTGAGAAGCTTTGAGTTCAACCCAAGACGTCATAGTTATTCACCCAATCTATGCCTGTAAATTAAGCAAAAGACCTTTAATCTCTCCAATTACGTCTAAAATTTCAATAGAAGATTTTTGCTCGTCTAGTAAATCATCCGTAAGTTGAATAAGATGGTCGTCTATTTGCTTAATGACTGTTAAATTTTGTTGCTGCCCATTCATACTCCAGTTTCTCGATTGCTCCAATGATAAGCCATTATGAACAGCTTCATCAATAAACTGACGGACCATTCGCTTATACCTGGCAAGGTCTTGAAACGAACGGAATCGGGCAACCTTTTCTCCTTGTGCTGTTAAGTCTTTCATAAACTGTTGTAACTGAGCCTCTTGAAGCTTTCCTTTTTCTTGGTTAACAGTTTGCTGAAAGGACACATTAGAACCTTTTCGTTGTTGCGCTTGGATTTTTGATGGGTCTAAGTTTGATTTGATTTCCTGATTAATTTTCATACGATGCGCACCTCTTTAAAAATGATGGAATGCATCAACTGGTAAGACGAAAACAGTTGCTCCTCCAACTTCAACCTTAACTGGCTTTGGAATATATGAATCAGCGTTGCCACCCATTGGTGAAATTGGTGCCACCATCTGCTCACGCTTACTACAGTTATCACGAATAATGTTAAGCGCAGCATCAACGTAATCATCTTCTACCCCGATCATTAGTGTCGTATTACCTTCCTTAAGAAAACCACCGCTAGATGCTAGTTTTGTTGTTTTGAAGTCTTTTTCAGTTAAAGCATCCTGCAAGCGATTTACATCTTTATCTTGTACGACAGCAAGGATTAGTTTCATCCTTTTCCTCCTTCAAACGTCTTTTATACTATTATTATAACAAGTTGTCTGACGATTTAGCAGTAATTTGGTTAAAAAACTAATTATTTAAGATAACCTTTAATGATGTTTAAACATTCTTGTTGAACTGTTTCTTGAGCTTTCTCTGCATCGACAACTTTTATACGTTCTGTAAACTTCTCTTTTAGAATATTATAGGCTTCTGCCACTTTTTCGTGAAACGAAAGCTTCTCTAAGTCTAGTCGATTTTGTTCACGACCTTTGTTATCTGTAATTCTTTTCAGGCCAACCTTTGGGTCTAGCTCGAAAAGAATCGTTACATCTGGCATGCATTCATCAATGGCAAATTCATTAATCTGATAAACTTCATCAATTCCTAAACCGCGTGCGTAACCTTGGTAAGCTAAACTACTGTCAATAAAACGATCGCAAAGTACAACAGCTCCTCGATCTAATGCAGGCACGACTTTTTCAACTAAGTGCTGTCTTCTGGCCGCAGCATAAAGTAATGCCTCTGTTTTACCATCCATCGAAGTATGATTTTTATCTAAAATGACTTCACGAATCTTCTCGGCAATTTCAATTCCACCAGGTTCGCGAGTCTGTATAACGTCATAACCTTTCTTTTCTAACTCATTGTAAACATATGATAAAACGGAAGTCTTTCCCGCGCCTTCAACCCCTTCAAAGGTAATAAATAATCCACTCACAACCATAACCCCTTAACTTGTTAAAATTTCTATACCTTTTGTTAAGTCTTTTCCTGAATACTGAATATATTGCCCCTGACTTAACATTTGTTGAACCGTATCAACATGATTAGACTGTATTGTTTCTCCTTTTAATAATAAAGGAATGCCCGGTGGGTAAGGAACGATCGATTCAGCTGCAATGTTACCTACAGCTTCACCCCACTTCACCCATGTCGGACGTAATTGTTTTAAATCAAAATAACTATATTCAAACTCATTTATATTGTTTTGTTCCATTTGTATTGTATCATGTTTAAGGTTTTTCTCGAGCTTTAATTCTATACTTTTAAGTTCATCAAGCCAATTTAACTTGATCCGTCGATGGTCGAGTCCAGCAATTAATAACATTTGGTTATTTTGAATCATCTCAGGATAAACTTGTAGTTGATGTAAGATGGCTTCCACCTTTGTTACGTCCATTTGTTCTGAAGTTATCGTAATCTTCAATGGGTCATCAACTTGAGATTTTATAGGTAAAGCTTTTAACCAAACTACTTCATTTACCTTTTCCCTTATTTGCTCAACTCTCTGAACCGTTAATTCTATGTCATTTTCACTTAGTTGAGAAGCATAGCGTCTAGCTAAATCAAGTGATGCCATAATAGGATAAGATGGACTACTTGATTGAAGCATTTGCAGGTAATTTTTAACTGTTTCATATGAAACATTTGAATGTTGTATATGTAAAAAGGAACCCATTGTCATGGCTGGTAAAGTCTTATGAGCGGAATGAACAACTATGTCAGCTCCTGCCTCTAATGCTGATTTCGGAAACTGATCCGTCAAAGGAAAATGGGCACCGTGAGCTTCATCGACTAACACCGGTATGTGATGGTGATGAGCTACTTTAACCATTGATTCAAGGTCATATGTCGTCCCAAAATAATCTGGATAAGATAACACAAGAGCTTTTGCGTTAGGATTTGCATGAACTGCTTGAACAACATCTTCAACAGCTACGTCCGAGTAGCGTTCAGTTCTCATATCATATCTTGGTGATATGAATATCGGTTTTGCACCTGCTAATTCCAATGCATTAAACACGGATTTATGACTATTCCTTTGAACAATAATAGCATCACCTGGCTGACAAACACTTAAGATCATCGCAAGGTTTCCAACAGTCGATCCATTCACAAGAAAAAAAGTATGTTTCGATTTGTATAGCTCGGTTGCTAATAGCTCGGCCTGTTGTATAACCCCTTCAGGTTGGTGTAAGTCATCTAACCCTGAAAGTTCTGTTAGGTCATAAGGTAGTAGACTTCGAAATGCCTTGGCATTAGTGTCAAATACTTGGCCGTTTTTATGTCCAGGAACGTGGTAAGAAATTGGTTTTTGATTAACATGTTGTTGTAAAGCCTCGAATAATGGCGCTTGATTCTGATTCATGTTTACTCTCCTCTAGAGACTATCAAGTTAAGTATATTGTATCGTTCATTTGAATAATGTAAAAGGCACTCTCAACAAACAGTTTACAAGCACTCCCCTGCTGTTTAACGACACATGACTCTATTTCATGTGCGCTTCTTCGCTCCAGAGCGACTTTTCAGCTCATTTCGATTACATTTTGTTTCTCTAGAGCGACAAACCGACACATTTCACGAACACTTACTTGCTGTTTAGTAACAAATAAAAAAAGAGCGTCAATCGGCGCCCTTTTAGAAGTTTATTATTGAATTAATAGATTAGAAACCTGACTGCGTTTTAAACGATCGACATAATACTGATAACGTTCATCTTGCGGGTCCGTTTCTATCATATCTTTCTCACAACTCGTACAAATAAATGATATAAGTAAATAAATTCCGTCTTCTTTCCACTCTTCGCAAATCTTACATTGCTTCATAGATTTTTGTGCCAAGTTCCCCACCTCCATCAACTAGGATGGACAAGGAAATCTAGTTTTATACTTAAATCTATGAAAAAATTTAAGATTTCTTCACTACAGGAATATAAATTTCAAAATGTGGGTCATTCGGATCCTGATCTGCTGGGTAATACTCATGTTTGATTGGCATATAAGGGTCATAATAGGTAACGTTTTCTTCCTTTAGTGCTTCGTAATCACTATCATGTAACCAGTTATGTAGTTTTGTATATGTTTGAACAATATCCTCACCCTTATGATGCTTCGTGCACATATACGTCCACTCTGGCACCTGTATCTCTACCATACCCTTTGGAACTTTTTGATCTTCATTTACTTCATACGCTGAATAATGTGCAAACCCATTCTCTACAACGTGATGAGATAATCCTAGCTGAATATCAGGATTAGTAGCACCGTCTAATTCATTTACCCTCGATTTCATCTCAGCAATGACTTCTTTTAGCTTTGGTATCTCTTGGAACGTCCCTTCCCACTTTAAACCCACTGCACGGTATCCTGGTTTCGAAACAATTTTATAATCCGGCATTTCTCCATCTCCTATAAATATACTCATATAAATGGTTCGACATTCTAGTTCATTTTCCTTTGTTAAATCGGAGAATATCCTATAAATCGGCTTCAATGTCTTATAAATTAAAACGAATACCCATTTTCGACAAAATTCAATTCCGCATTTTGGTGACAAACGCTTCATAAACTGTTTCTGATGCCCTATAAACATTTAAGCTTAATAAAAATGCTCGTTATTTCATGTATAAAATGGACGCCATAGTTTAATTGTATGTTTTTAACAAATAAAAAACCACAGACAAATGCCTGCGGTTCTCAATGCTATGGAATAATCATTAAATGAATTAGGATTAATGCTCCAACACCAAAGAGCCCTAAAAACCCTGCTATTGCTGATGTGATGAGATTGATAGGAATGTGAAGTCCAAACATCGCTCCAAACACATTAGCAAAGAAAATAAACAATGCACCTATAACAACCTTTAAAACTCCATATGAAGTCCAACGCATAATTTTTAAAGGTCGTCCGAAGAAAAGCAGTAAAACCATAATCGCAACAATGGTTAAAATGACGACTATTGGATCCATACCGAAACTCCTTTCACTTGTCCTACTTCAACTTATGCAATTAATAGTCATAGTAGAACTAAAAGAGGTAAGTTTCGGCTATAAATAACGCCTTCCTTCAAGTGCTTTTGATAACGTCACTTCATCAGCATATTCTAGATCCCCACCAACCGGAAGACCATGAGCAATACGAGAAATACGAATTCCTGATGGTTTCACTAGACGGGAAATATACATTGCCGTTGCTTCACCTTCTACATTTGGATTCGTTGCTAAAATAAGTTCTTCCACTTCATCATCTTTTAATCGTTCAATTAATGCTGAAACATTAATATCTTCTGGTCCAATACCATCCATTGGTGATATAGCCCCATGAAGAACATGGTATTTTCCTTGGAAATCTTTCATCTTCTCCATCGCAATGACGTCTTTTGGATCTTGAACAACACAAATTACAGAACCATCTCGCGCAGTATCATCACAGATACGGCAAGGGTCTGTATCCGTTATATGTCCACACACACTACAATGCGTGAGTTCTCGTTTCGCATTGACTAAGTTCTTTGCAAAGTCTAACACGTCATCTTCTTTCATATTCAACACAAAAAAAGCCAGGCGAACTGCCGTTTTTGGCCCTATACCTGGCAATTTTGTAAAACTGTCAACCAGCTTGGAGATTGGTTCAGGATAATACATGGTGCAAGCCTCCTAGAAACCTGGTATATTCATTCCCTGTGTAAACTGTCCCATTTTATCATTTGTTGTTTGATCAACTTGACTTAATACATCGTTTGTTGCTGCAATAATTAAGTCTTGAAGCATATCAACATCATCAGGATCTACTACTTCTTCATTTATCTCAATATCAGTAATTTCTTTCTTACCATTAGCAATTACCTTAACCATGCCACCACCTGCAGTTGCTTCGAATGTCATTTCATGAAGCTCTTCTTGAGCCTTCATCATTTTTTTTTGCATTTTTTGCATCTGTTTCATCATGTTATTCATGTTTCCCATACCTTTCATAATAGAAACCTCCTATATTTTAATCTAAAAGTTATTCTTTTATTTCTAACAACTCATCGCCAACTAACTTCCTAGCTTCAGAGATAAAAGGGTCTTCTTCTTGAGTAGACTCTTGTTCCTCAGCATCTTCTGATGTCTGTTGTTGGTTTAAAAAATCTTCCCTAATGGCTTGCCATTCTGTATCAGGGATTGGAATAATCGTTAGTCTCTTTCCAATGTATTCAGCTAAAGCATTTTCGATCATTTCTTGATTTTCCAACACTAAAGCACAATGAATTTCATACTTAAACGAAAGGATTAAAGATTTTGAAGAAGAAGCCCTTGGTGTACTATCTACTAACTTCGCACGAGCTGGTGGGCTCGTTTTCTTAAGTCCATCCATGAAAGCTGCCCAATTTGACTTCACATTTCTTAAATCGTCTTTCGTCGCCTCTGATAATGTATGGCGTACTTTTTCATAAGGTACTTTATACGTATTACTTCTAGATTTTGGTGCTTTACGCTTTTGAGCTGCTGGTTCTTGTGGTTGAGCTTGAACACCTTGTTCTTTAAGTTTGTTAAGTTCTTTTTCTAACTGAGCAATCTGTTGAACTAATTCAGTAGATACTGAGCTTTGATTGTTTGAAACTTGTTTAGATTGTAGTTCCTGTATATTTAATAGAGCGATTTCTAATAAAACTTTCGGACTGTTCGTCCACTTCATATCCTGTTGAGTTTGATTCAAGATATCAATGGCTTGCTCTAACCAGTGATTAGATAGTTGACTTGCAATCGTCTTGAACTGTTCATCTGGGATTGCTCGTACCAACACATCTTCCATGTTATCTTCACTTGTATACATATAGAGATCACGTAAAAAGTGTATAAAATCAAAAACAAACCTATTCGGATCTTTTCCTTCTTGCATACTTTCTTCTAACCCATTAAGGGCCTGCTTTGCTTCACCACTGTTCAATGATTCCACCATGGAAAGTAATCTTTCCTGTGATATAGAACCTGTAACAGCTAGAACATCATCCATATTAATATGAAGATCATCACTATAAGCGATTGCCTGGTCAAGTAAACTCAAAGCATCACGCATACCACCCTCAGCTGTCAGTGCAACATGAATAAGCGCGTGTTCATCATATTGGATATTCTCTTCATCTAATATATGTTTAATTCGCTCAACAATGACTTGATGAGTGATTCGCTTAAAATCAAAACGCTGACAACGAGATATAATCGTTAGCGGAATTTTATGTGGTTCTGTTGTTGCTAAAATAAATATCACGTGTTTTGGTGGTTCTTCAAGGGTTTTAAGTAACGCATTAAATGCCCCTTGTGATAACATATGAACCTCATCTATGATATAAACTTTATAATCCACAGCACTTGGAGCATATTTAACCTTATCTCGAATTTCACGAATGTCGTCTACACCATTGTTTGACGCAGCATCAATTTCGATAATATCTGAGACAGATCCATCCTGTATGCCTCGACAGGCCTCACACTCTCCACAAGGTTCCTTTACTGGTGCTTGTTTGCAATTTATGGCTTTTGCGAAGATTTTCGCTGCACTTGTTTTACCAGTACCTCTTGGGCCTGAAAACAAATAAGCATGCGCCACCTTTTGCTGTACCATTGCATTTTGCAAGGTTCTAGTAATATGTACTTGTCCGACGACATCTTCAAATTTCTGTGGTCGCCACACACGATATAAAGCCTGATATGCCATGGACAAACTTCTCCTTTAAGGTTTCTTCTTCATTATAACCGATTAAGAAGTATGATTTCAAAATTAATTGTGTACTGTAAAGAAACTTTGTAGGCAATAAACAATGGTAAATGAGTGAGAAAATCACTTAGAAAAGCTAACTCTTGAGGAGTTTTGAGGAAAGTTCTTAAAATATGTAACTGTGCACCTATCTTCGATGAAGTGATTCATAAGCGTTACGTAAGATCACAGCTCGATCTAGGCTACCCTACGACACACAAGAATGACCGCTTACTGCTGCTTCCTTCCGGACCTGACAGGGTTCACGGGTTCTCGTTGCATAGGACCCAGATGTCAACACTGCTCACTTACGGCAGACCTTAAAATCACTTCACCTCAGATAGGCATTCAGCCCCACTTTAGCGGATTGTGGGTTACAGGGCACCGCTACCTCCCCACCTAGCACAGCAATTATAAGTATAGTATTTTTTACGGTAAAATGCAATAATCATTTGATTCCATATTATGTAACTGGTAATCATATAAAAACTTAAAAGTGTTTAGCCCTCATGAGATAGGGTATAAAGTATTGTATGTTCAGTCGTTCGTATTTGTTAGACTTGCATAATCTGACTAAATACGTTAAATTCGCAAAGGTGCATTTTTTATGAATTAAAACATCAGCTCTATTTGTGAGTAAGAACATCTAAGTGATTATTTAGATGTTTTTTTACGTCATTAAGTCAGTTATGTAAATTTAAACAATTTTATTATAAGGGAGAGTTTTAGTTTTATGAGAGAAAAACCAAAGGGATTAACTTCATTTAGAGCAGCAGTTAAGACTCCTACTTTTATTATTTCTTTAATAATTGCTGTACTTTTCCTAGCTTTAGGTGTCTTCTTAGATAACTTTGGCACTTATGTAGATAATACCTTTACTTGGGTTGTTGAGAAGCTAGGTTGGTCATTCATACTAGGTGGAAGTATATTCTTAATAGTAGCAATCTACTTAATGGTCAGCCCACTTGGTGAAATTAAGCTAGGTGATGATGATGAGAAACCAGCTTACTCTACACCGGCATGGTTTGCTATGTTATTTAGTGCTGGTATGGGGATTGGCTTATTATTCTGGGGTGTATCAGAACCAGTCAACCACTATATGTGGCCTCCGAGTGGTGATGCAGAATCAGCAGGGGCTGTTCATAAAGCATTGCAATACTCATTTTTCCACTGGGGATTACACCCATGGGCAGTTTATGCGATCGTAGCAGCAGCATTAGCTTACTTTTCATATCGTAAAGATTTACCAATGTTACTAAGTTCAACACTAGAACCTATTTTAGGGCGCAACAAGATTAATGGATTCTGGGGTAACACTGTAAACATTATCGGTGTCATCTCTACATTATTCGGTATTTCAACTTCTCTTGGTTTAGGTGTTATGCAAATCGGTGGAGGTTTCGAACAATTATTTGGTATACAAAACGACACAGGATTATGGTTAATGATTATTGTTGTTGTAACTGGACTTGCGATTCTATCAACTACTTCAGGAATTGATAAAGGAATCAAATGGCTAAGTCAAGCAAACCTTGGTGTAGCTGGCTTACTACTATTATTCGTCCTAATTTTAGGTCCAACTTTATTTATCCTAGAAGCTTTAACACATTCAACTGGTTCTTACATTCAAAAGATCTTCCAAATGTCCTTTGGAATTGATGCAGCTGGTGAAGGAACTGAAGGTTGGTATGATGCTTGGACGATTTTCTATTGGGCTTGGTGGATTTCCTGGGCTCCATTCGTAGGTGCCTTTATAGCCCGTGTATCTAGAGGTCGCACAATTCGAAGCTTTACAATTGGGGTATTACTAGTCCCAACAGCTGTAAGTATTGTATGGTTTAGTGTATTCGGTGGAGCTGCTTTATTCTTAGAGCACTTCCAAAGCAGCAGTATTTGGGAAGCCGTAAGTGAAGATGAAGCACAAGGTTTCTTTGCATTACTACAAACCTTCCCATTTTCTAGTGTACTGATCATTGTAGCTATGCTATCTCTTACAGTATTCTTTATTACCTCTTCAGACTCCGGTACGTATGTTATTGGGATGTTAACATCTAAGGGTAACGTTAACCCTCCATTAGGATTACGTATTATCTGGGGTGTTATTGAAGGTGGATTTGCTGCCGTATTACTACTAGCTGGTGGTCTAGGCGCATTACAAACAGCCGCAGTTGTAGGTGGTTTTCCATTCATGTTAATCATGTTCCTTATGATTGGTTGTTTAATATATGCGCTTCATAAAGAACTAAGAGATGGTTCATTACCGCAAGAACGCGCAAGAATTTATGCAGCATTAGAAGATTTAAGAGAAGAAAAGAAAATCCGTAAAGGGATTATTCAAGAACAAAATCCTGAACAAAGAAATGATAAGTAATATAAAAGCTCCCGCGAGTTAATCGTGGGAGCTTTACTTTTTCCTCAGTTTTCTAAAAAAATCTTTTAACAAAGATGCGCACTCTTCCTCCAAAACCCCTCGTTCAACCGTTGATTGATGATTGAACCTCGACTCATCTAACAAATTCATTAACGTTCCAGCACAACCTGCTTTAGGATCGCTTGCACCAAATACCACTTCGGGAATCCTCGATTGAACAATCGCCCCTGCACACATTGGACAAGGTTCAAGTGTGACGTATAATGTACATTCTTCTAATCGCCAACTTCCTACCTTCTGGTTAGCTTTTCTAATTGCAATCATTTCAGCATGCGCATCACTATGTTGTAATGTTTCACGCTTATTAAACCCTCTAGCGATAATTTTACCCTTATGTACAATGACAGCACCAATGGGCACTTCATGAATGGCTTCTGCTTTTTTGGCTTCATTAATAGCTTCTTTCATAAACTCTTCGTGCATTATTGTCACCTCTTATCATAAGTATCATACCATAATCATGGATAGCATACGCCTAATTTCCACTCATAAAGTGTAGTTAGGAAGACTAGAAAGGAGTGCACTACTTTGTTAATCCATGTTGTGCAACAAGGCGATAACATTTATGCAATCGCCAATCAGTATCAAACTACTATTGATGAGTTAGTACAAGTTAACGGCCTAGACCGTCCGGAAGATTTAGTTGTAGGCCAGACATTAGTGATCCCTACTGATACTTATACGGTTCAAAGAGGAGATAGCCTATATAGTATCGCAAATCGTTACAACACAACTCCACAAGAACTTGCCGAATTCAACGGACTAGAGTTAAATTCTCCACTACAGATTGGTCAGGTATTAGAAATTCCACAACCTGCTAAGACTGATATTACAAGTAATGCTTATGTTGAACCTATAGGGGATTCTGTAAGCGAGACATTACAACAATCAGCGATGGCTAGAGCTCCATACTTAACCTACTTATCACCATTCAGCTATCAAGTCAATCGTGATGGGACGTTAATTCCACCATTATTAGATGACTTTCCTGCCATCGCTGCAGAAAACAATACCGCTTTAATGCTTACGGTGACGAACATTGAAGATGGGGAGTTTAGTGAGGAGTTAGGTAGGTTAATTGTTACGGACGAAAATGTACAAAACACTCTATTAGATGAAATCATTCAAACAGCTCAAGAAGTGGGGTACCAAGATGTTCATTTTGATTTAGAATTCCTCCCAGCTGATACTCGTGAAGAATATAACCAGTTTTTAAGAAAAGCTAAAGAACGTCTAAGTGCAAATAATTTAATGATTTCAACAGCATTAGCACCAAAAACAAGCGCCGAACAAACAGGACAATGGTATGAGGCTCACGACTACCAAGCTCACGGGGAAATTGTTGACTTTGTTGTATTAATGACTTACGAATGGGGTTATAGTTACGGGCCACCATTGGCTGTGTCACCTATCGAACCCGTCAGAGGCGTCGTTGAATATGCATTAACAGAAATGCCAGCTGAGAAGATCTTATTAGGTCAGAACTTATATGGCTATGATTGGACGTTACCTTTCCAAGAAGGTGGCGATCCAGCTGAGGCTCTTAGTCCTAACCAAGCCATTCAACGCGCAAGAGAGTACAATCAATCAATTGAATTTGATGAAGAATCACAAGCTCCATACTTCTTTTATTGGGATGAAAATGGAAACCAGCATGAAGTTTGGTTTGAAGATGCACGATCAATCCAAGCAAAATTTGATCTAATTAGAGAGCTAGGGTTAAGAGGAATCAGTTATTGGAAACTAGGTCTGGCATTTCCACAGAACTGGTATATGCTGAATGATCAGTTTAATATTAGAAAACTAGTTTAATAGTTAGTTTAGTTTTGGAACACTGCCATAAAATAAGCCGAACTTTTCAAGAGTGAAGTTTGGCTTATTTCTACATTAACTTTATTAAAGGTCACTTCCCGCAAGTAAGGTCTTATAAGTCACCAATCAATAAGCAATCAACACTTGACGCACTTGTACTGTTGCATCGTGATAAGCCTGCTCTAGCCCTTTTTCCTCTATATCATCATCAGTTATTTCTTTAAAAGGAACAAACACCTTAAACGGAGCTTTAAATGGAAACGGTTTTAAGACAATAACCTCATGATCTACCCAACTTGCGTTCATTCTTTGGTTTAACCCTTCAAACCTCTGTCTAAACCCCTCTTTAAACATAAAAATTTCATTCTCTTTAGATATATTTGGCTTATTTAAACAAATATAAAGAGATAAATCATCGCAAAACTGCAATAAATTAAATTGAAAATCTATTTTCTCTTTAGACTTTTCTAAATCAAGCTCTTGTTCCAATCGTTTTTGCCTGTCAATTTCCCGGGAAATGAAACGAGAAATATTAGAATCTGTCGAATTTTGTTTAAAGAATGATAGAAAATGAAGACTATTTAAATACCCCGCATATGGCGATAATTGCTCCACCTCATCTACACCCTGTTTATAAGCTTCCAATTTTGGTTCCATAGGAAAGTCCATAAATGAGTGAGGAACATTTTTTTCTTCATTCCAAATTGGTTTTTTATCTAATGGAATCCAAGCACGGTCATGTTCCCTAACGGCCAATTGAACATCTTTAAACCAATTTACACCTAAAAATAAATTATCTGACCAATATGGAACGAATTGTCCACTTAATATTGAGTGATCATGTTGTCTAAACAGTTGGTAACGTCCGTTATGTGTGGAGACAATCATCAAACCATCCTTTTTAACCTTTTTAATATTCTATGTTAATCCTATATAATGATTGCAAAAAGGCCCAAACGTAATGTTTGAGCCTTTGTAAATTAATATTACTTTTCTAATACTCTTAACGTTTCTTTGTTAAAGGCAGGTATATCATCTGGCTGCCTACTTGTAATTAATTGGTCGTGACATGAAACTACTTCTTGATCTTTGAACTTAACACCTGCGTTTTCCATATCTACTCGAATTGATTTAAAGCCTGTTGCCATACGACCATCTAGTGTCTTAGCTGTGATGAGTAACTGTGGCCCGTGGCAAATGGCAAAAACCGGTTTATCTTCTTCCATGAAATGTTTCGCGAACCAAACAAAGCGCTCATCTGCACGCAAGATATCGGGTGAGAATCCTCCAGGTAAAAATAATGCATCAAATTCTTCAGGTTTTACCTCATCAATACTTGCGTCTATTTCTACTTCTGCTTCACCTTGTTTACCTTCTACAATTTTACCTTTTTCCTTTTCAATCGTCACAACAGTGTGCCCAGCTTCACGATATGCATTTGCTGGTTCAGTATACTCACTGTCCTCAAACATATTAGTTAATAAGCATGCGATTTTTTTACCCATGATCAATGCCTCCTTTAGACATAATTATAGGATGAAACGTTGCTTCACTATTATGCATTCCCGCTATACTTTAGTTTAAACATCTACTCACTTTTAGGTAAAAACTGTTGGAAGATTTGAGTTTGATTTGTTTTAAATCGTTCTTCTCCCATAAGGTCATTAATAATCTCCATATTTCGTTGAACAGCCAATCCTAAATTAGTAGCAGCGGTTCCATGGGAGTGCTCCGTGTTGGTTACGACATAAAATTTATTGTTCTTTGGTTCTTTAAATGTTAGTTCGTAATTTCGTTTAACTTTAAACAGTTTGTCGTCTTCCCAAACAACATCATCTTGATAACGTTCCAAAAACCATTCAGGGATATTTGGTTTATAACCTGTCGCAAGAATAACCTTCTCTGAATGGTAATCGAACTCCTTCTCCTTTTGCCATTGCTTACTTTTTAAGACATACCCTTTGTCAGCTTTTTCGATGTTATTGACCTCTGTTAGTGGTTGGATGGTTATTCTAGGGTCCTTCCCTCCAACTGAGTAATGATATAACATTTCATAAATTCCATTTAATGTTGAATAATCAATACCATTTCGTAATGGGTCTAGCGTATCTAGTGCTTCTTTACGCTTTTCTAACGGTAGTTGATGAAAGTAATCAACATAATCCGGTGCAAAAAACTCTTGACCCACTTTAGCTGCTTCTAACTGAAAGATTCCTTCTGACCTGGTTAACCAACTTAAATGAAACTCATAATTCTCACGCTCTTCTAATAAATCATAGAAAATTTCAGCAGCACTTTGGCCTGAACCAACAATCGTGATATGGTCCGATTTCATGAGTGCTTCCTTTTCATATAAATAACGACTCGTATGGAGGACATCTTCATTCGGAAAGCCTTGCATGGATTCTAACACTAACGGTTCACTTCCAGTTGCCATGACAACGTGTTTAGCAAAATAAGTTTCCGTTTGACTTGTATCAGTATCAAGTATCGTTAGCTCATAATAATCACCGTGATCATCCGAATGATCAATGCAATCCACAACTTTCTTACCGAAATAAACTCCACTAATTTGATCCGTTGCCCATTGTAAGTAATTATTATACTCATTTCTAGGCACTTCTAATTTTTGAAAGAAGAAAAATTTATATAAACGGTCGTGCTCTTTCAAATAGTTTAAATAACTATAACGACTGGTTGGGTCCGCAAACGTCACTAAGTCTGCCATAAAAGGCACTTGTAGATCTGCCCCTTCAATCAACATACCTGGGTGCCATTCCATTTTTGGTGTTTGGTCAAAGAAAATGCGATCAAGATCTTCCATATCTTCCGTTAAGGCTGCTAAGCTCAAATTGTATGGTCCTACACCAATTCCTATAAAGTCATAGATTCTTTGGTCCATTTACTCACCTACTTTAGTCTACTTAATCTCTATTATGTACGCTCTTATTAATTTCTATCTTCTGTTTTCCATAACTGTTCTAAAAAGACAGCTAGAACTGTACCTACTAACATACCGTTACTGATGACTTGCCTAACAGTTCCTGGCAATTGCCCAAAAGCTTCTGAAGGTATAAACATTAATCCCGAACCTAGAAGCAACGATATAGTTATGATTGTCAAACGTCTCTGGTCTAATCCATCAGCAAATAAATTTCTTAACCCTAACCCCATCAACTGAACAAATGTTGCTAGTAAAGCAGCATTAGCAATAGGTGAAGGAATCCCTGCTAAGAAAGATATAATTGGTGGAAAGAATGCTACTAGTATAAGTAAAAGAGACGCCCAAATAAAAGGGCTTTTTCGTGTTTCACCCGTTAACTGTATAAAGCCAGCAGAAGATGCTAAAGGAACAACTGCCACGCTTGAAAAGATCCCAGATATTCCGTGATTCACCCCAAGCATAAAACTTCCTCGGTTCATTTGATTAATCGTAAAATTTGGCTTACCTTCAATGACTTCAGTTGCTGCCGATAATGAAGCAACAATATTAGATAGGAGAATCAAGGCTGTTAAAACTGCTACAGGGACAATACTCCAGTCAAATTGCGGCATCCCCCATGCAAACCAATCAGGAATTGAAACCCAAATTTGACTCGTTATTTGGCTTTTAGATTGATCAATAAATAGAACAAATAAAATCCAACCTAATCCAATTCCTAATAAAACAGCGTAACTTTTAATCCAACCTTTAAAAAAGTTTGAGAAAACTAATACAGCTATGAAAGTAATCATAGCCATTAAAAAACCGTCCATTTGAGCTACTTGTACGTCATCGCTTAACCCAAACATACCTTGAAGAAATGTGCCACTTAATTGAAAGGTCAGTAAAGTTAAGAATACTCCTGTGACTAATGGAGTAAAAAAAGATATTACTTTCCCTGATATCTTAAATACCCCAAATACGATTAACAAAACACCTGTTAATATCATGGCCATTTCTAGAAGTTGCAGTGCTTCAAGACCCTCTGCACCTGTTGAACCAACACTTGCTGCGAATACAGCAAATGTACTTACCCATAAGCCTGCAGGTCCATCAACAATCGGAAGCTTATGACCTAACCATCCTTGTAAAAAACAAGCTAGACCGATGACAAAAAACGTTCGTTGCATTAATAACATAATCTCCATTGGGTCCATTTGAAAAATCGATCCTATTACAACAGGAATCGCAACTGCATTCGCAAGCAAAAATATAAACCATTGAATAATCGAAAACATAACAAAACCACTGCTTTCTATCTTGTTGTTCGCTATTTGAATTATAAACGATTTAACTAATAACGTCTTTTATCCACCCTTAATCTTGATTTATCTACCCTTTTTTAAAATTTATCTACCATGAAATTTGTCGACGGAGTAAGAATAACTCTTTTATCTACCCTTTGAACGAATTTATCTAACTTTTTATACGATGAGGACGTACCAAACAGTTTGATAAAATTAAAAATAGAAGCCGAATGACTAGGTATGCTCTCACACCTAACATTCGGCTTCTTCTTGGGCTGAATCAAAGTTCAGCTACTATTACTCTTCTAATGTTGACGTATCACCTTCTGGTAAGCCTAGCTCGCGTGCTTTTAACAGACGACGCATAATCTTACCACTACGCGTTTTTGGAATGGAATCTGTAACCTCTATTTCACGAGGTGCAGCATGTGCTGCTAGACCTGTTTTAACAAACTGACGAATTTCCTCTAGTAATTCATTTGATTTTTCATAGCCTTCATTTAGAGCTATGAAAGCTTTAATGATCTCACCACGTTCTGGGTCAGGTTTACCAATAACACCTGCTTCAGAAACAGCATCATGTTCAATTAATTTACTCTCAACTTCGAATGGTCCAACACGTTCACCTGATGTGTTAATAACATCATCCAGACGACCTTGGAACCAGAAATAACCGTCTTCATCTCGGTAAGCACTGTCACCTGATACGTACCAACCATTTAAGAAGTAGCTTTCATACTTTTCTGGGCGCTTCCAAATGGCACGCATCATAGAAGGCCAACCTTCTTTAATAGCTAGGTTACCCATACGATTAGGTGGAAGTTCGTTACCTTCATCATCCACGATTGATGCAACAACACCTGGGATTGGTTTACCCATAGAACCCGGGCGAATATCCATAGTTGGATAGTTACAAATTAACTGAGCTCCAGTTTCTGTCATCCACCATGTATCATGAATACGACGGTCAAATGCTTTTAATCCCCAATGAATAACTTCAGGGTTTAAAGGCTCTCCAACACTTAAGATATGACGAACTGATGATAAATCGTATTTCTTCGCAACGTCTGCACCAGCACTCATTAATTTACGGAATGCTGTTGGAGCTGAATACCAAACCGTTACTTTATATTGATCTAACGCTTTATACCAAGCATCAGGTGTGAATCGTCCACCTACAACAACGTTTGTAACACCGTTTAACCACGGTGCAAATACACCATAACTCGTTCCTGTTACCCAACCTGGGTCAGCTGTACACCAATAAACATCATCTTCTTGTAAATCTAATACCCACTTACCTGTTTGGTAATGTTGAATCATCGCATTGTGTACGTGGTAAACTCCTTTTGGCTTACCAGTTGAACCTGAAGTATAGTGAATGACCATTCCATCTTCTAGGTCCACCCATTCAATATCAAACTCATCACTCGCTTCTTTCATTTCCACATGGTAATCAATATAACTATCATCAATATCCTTTGAATTACCGACTAAAACGATTTTCTTTAAGTCTGGAAGTTGATCTTGTGGAACACGGTATAACAAGTCAGGCGTAGTAATAAGCATGGTTGCTTCACTATCTTCTAAACGATCCTGAACCGCTTGCTCCATAAATGCCTCAAATAAAGGTCCTGCTATAGCACCCACTTTTAAAATCCCTAAGAAACTAGCATAAAACTCAGGGGACCTAGGCATGAATAAGAAAACTCTGTCCCCTTTTTCAATGCCTTGCTTTTTAAGCACATTTGCAAATCTATTACTAGTTTTACTTAAATCTTCAAATGTTAATTTCTCTTCACGATCGGGCGCCACATAATGTAGGGCAATTTGATCTTTCTTTTTAGGATCTTCCGCATGTCGATCGATAGCTTCATAGGCAATGTTAACTTTTCCTGTTTCATTCCAAGAAAAAGCTTTTTTAGCTTCTTCCCAGTCAAAGTTCTTGTAAGTTTGTTCATAGTTTTCTAAGTTGTGTTTCCCAGTTGATGCTTGTAACTCTTTTACTTCTGCCATTCTATCACCTCAACTATTATTTTTTATAACCTTGCTATTTATAGAGCAATAGTATAATCAAATCAAAATTTTCTTATTATGTGAAAATTCTGTTACTAACTATTGTATATGAGAAAGCGCTTTTTTTAAAGTGAAAAACTTACCATTAACAAAATCTGAAGAAAATTGATTTTTTTCTAAAAATTTGATAAATTTATATACATTATAATAAATATTTTTACATCAAGGAGGGAGCAAATACATATGAAACTATACATGTCTGTAGATATGGAAGGTATAACTGGTTTCCCCGATTATACATTTGTTAATTCTCAATTCCATAATTATGATAGAGCTCGTCATATTATGACCTTAGAAGCTAATCATGTAATTGAAACCGCTTTTAAGAATGGTTGTGATTACTTTTTAGTAAACGATAGTCATTCAAAAATGAACAACCTGTTAGTTGATGAATTATATCAAGAAGCGGAACTGATCACAGGAGGCGTCAAGCGTTATTCGATGGTGGAAGGTTTAGATGAATCTTATGATGGGGCAATCTTCTTGGGTTATCACGCCCGGGCAGGCCAACCTGGTGTTATGTCGCACTCGATGACGTTTGGTGTCCGTAATTTCTATGTAAATGACACAGCCGTCGGAGAACTTGGATTAAACGCATATGTAGCAGGGTACCATGGAGTGCCTGTCATTCTTGTTGGTGGAGATGATTGTGCCGCTAAAGAAGCTGAACAGTTAATTCCAAACATTGTAACAGCACCTGTTAAGCAATCAATCACAAGACAAGCTGTTAAAACCTTAACACCACAGAAGTCTGGTGAACTATTAAAAGAGAAAACAATCGAAGCTATGAATCAAGTAAATGAAATAGAACCTTTAGTCCCTCCTAAACAACCAACATTCAGAATTGAGTTTAATAACTACGGTCAAGCTGAATGGGCAGCGCTAATGCCCCGAACAGAGGTTGAACCTAATAGTTGTATAGTTAAGTTTGAAGCTAAAGATATCCTAGAAGCTTATCGAGCAATGTTAGTCATGACAGAACTTGCGATGAATTCGACTTTTAATTAATAGAAGGGGGACAGCATTTTGTTTCGATACATAATTAAACGTTTTTTAATGGCACTTCTAACCATCTGGATTATAGCAACACTGACTTTCATTCTAATGATGTCCATACCTGGTTCCCCGTTCAATGATGTTTCTGATAAAACCTCGAACGAAGCTGTACAACGGAACTTAGAAGCTCATTTTAACTTGGATCAACCGCCAGTTATTCAATACGTTCATTATTTGAAATCCATTGCGACATTTAACTTTGGTCCTTCAATTAAGAAGCCGAATGATACCGTTAATGAACTATTGGGTCGAGGTTTTCCTATTTCTTTTGAACTCGGGATTATATCAATTATTGTTGCCTTAATATCCGGTATAGCTTTAGGTGTACTTGCAGCGTTAAAACATAACAAAATAATAGATTACATGGCCATGACCATAGCTGTATTAGGGATTTCAATTCCAAACTTTGTACTTGCAACTCTATTAATACAACAACTAGCTGTTAATACTGGTATTTTCCCAGTCGCAACATGGAAATCTCCAGCTCATATGGTCCTTCCAACCATTGCGCTAGCAACTGGTCCGATGGCTATTATTGCTCGTTTAACACGCTCGAGCATGCTTGAGGTGCTTACTCAAGATTATATAAAAATGGCAAGAGCAAAAGGATTAGCTCCTTACAAAGTCATTATTAAACATGCATTAAGAAATGCTTTAATGCCAGTTGTCACCATAATGGGTACTTTATTAGCCGGAGTTCTTACAGGTACTTTTGTAATTGAGAAAATCTTTGCGATCCCTGGAATGGGGCAATATTTCGTACAAAGTATTAACGAACGTGATTACCCTGTCATAATGGGTACAACTGTATTTTATAGTGCGTTCTTAATCTTCATGCTATTTTTAGTTGATATTACGTACGGTATTTTAGATCCAAGAATTAAAATACACGATGAGAAAGGGGATTAGAATGGATCAACACGTTAAACAGAAAGAAAATCAACCACTAAATCCGAGTGAAATCCCCGCAGAATGGTTTCAGCCGATTGACCGAACTAACCAGTATCAAGAAGAAGTCGTTCGTCCATCTTTATCCTATTGGCAAGATGCTTGGCAACGACTAAAAAAGAATAAAATGGCTATGGGTGGGTTAATTTTCTTGTTTATTTTAGGATTCATGGCAATCTTTGGTCCTTATATGACGCCATTTACGGTTAATGGTCAAAATCTTGCCAATCAAAACCAAGCCCCGTCTCTTACTCATTGGTTTGGAACAGATGATTTAGGTAGAGATGTCTTTACTAGGACATGGTATGGAGCTAGAATTTCACTGTTTGTAGGTCTAGTTGCTGCAATTATTGACTTCTTCATTGGAGTTATTTATGGCGGTGTCTCAGGCTATAAGGGCGGACGTACCGATAACATCATGATGCGTATTGTAGAAATCTTATACGGTCTTCCTTATTTATTAGTTGTTATTCTATTACTAGTTGTGATGGGCCCAAGTTTATTTACGATTATTTTGGCTCTATCCATTACAGGTTGGGTAGGAATGGCAAGGATTGTACGTGGACAAGTATTACAGCTTAAAACATTGGAGTTCGTTCATGCTTCAAAATCCTTCGGGGCAAAAACAAGCAGAATTATTCGAAAGAATTTACTACCTAATACCATGGGGCCAATTATCGTTCAAATGACGTTAACCGTTCCAACTGCGATTTTCGCAGAAGCATTTTTAAGTTTCCTAGGACTAGGAATCTCCAGTCCTTATGCCAGTTGGGGCGTGATGGCAAATGACTCACTCACAACAATCATATCTGGACATTGGTGGCGTTTATTCTTCCCAGCGTTTTTCATATCAGCAACTATGTTTGCTTTTAACGTATTAGGCGATGGTCTCCAAGATGCTCTTGATCCAAAATTGAGGAGGTGACACCGATGAATAAAATACTTGAAGTAGATGACCTTCATGTTTCGTTTTCTACATACGGTGGCGAAGTAAAAGCTGTACGGGGTGTTTCTTTTGACTTATACCAAGGTGAAACACTTGCCATTGTAGGCGAGTCGGGTTGTGGGAAAAGTGTTACAGCTAACAGTATTATGCAGTTAATTCCTAAACCCGCAGGTAAAATTCATAACGGTAAAATTATATTTAAGGATCAAGATATTACTTATTATACGGAACGACAAATGAAAAACCTACGTGGTGTTGACATATCCATGATCTTTCAAGACCCAATGACAGCATTAAACCCTACATTAACCATTGGAGATCAGTTAACTGAAGGTGTTATGCAACATGAGAAAATTTCTAGAAGCGAAGCAAAAGAAAAAGCCATTGACATGTTAAACCTAGTAGGGATTCCGAATCCTCAAGAGAGACTCAAACAGTACCCCCACCAATTTAGTGGTGGAATGAGGCAACGTATTGTCATTGCGATTGCTCTCATATGTGAACCTGATTTACTTATTGCTGATGAACCAACAACTGCACTAGATGTAACCATTCAGGCTCAAATTCTAGAGCTTTTTGAAAAAATACAAAAAAATACGAATGTCGCGATTATTTTAATTACACATGATTTTGGTGTCGTTGCAAAAGTTGCCGACCGTATTGCAGTTATGTATGCAGGGAAAATCATTGAAACGGGACTCAAGAAAGAAATTTTCTATAACCCTAAACACCCTTATACGAAAGGGTTGTTACATTCAATTCCTAGATTAGATCAAAAAGACGAAAAATTAATTCCTATTGATGGAACACCACCTGATTTATTTTCACCACCAGTAGGGTGTCCATTTACTGCAAGATGTCCACATGCCATGGTCGCATGCGAGAAGGTATACCCTTTCCGTCATGAAGAAAGCAACTCACATTACGTCGAATGCTGGCTTTATGATGAGAGAGTCCAAAATATTAAAGTAAACATAAAATCAAAGGAGGAGTACAAATGAATAGAAAATGGCTATTAGCTATATTAGCTATTCTACTAGCGACGGTACTTGTTGCTTGTTCAACAACAGGTGACGGTGAAGATGAAGAGAACAATAATGAGGAGAATAACTCAGAAGAAAACGAAAGTGCAAACGAGGGAGATTCAGACGAGAAGAAGGTTCTATATTTAAACAACGCTTCTGAACCAACTTCTTTTGACCCACCAGTTGGGTTTAACGCCGTATCTTGGAATTCTTTAAATAACTTACTAGAAGGATTAACAAGATTAGATCAATCTCACCAACCCCAGGCAGCAATAGCAGAAGATTGGGACATATCGGATGATGGTTTAGAGTATACATTTTACTTAAGAGAAGATGCGAATTGGTCGAATGGTGATCCGGTTACAGCAGATGACTTTGTATATGCATGGAGACATTTATTAGACCCTGAAACAGCTTCTTCAGCTGCCTTTTTAGGTTATTTTATTGAAAATGGTGAAGCATACAACTCTGGTGAAGCATCTGCTGAAGATGTAGGAGTTGAAGCAGTCGATGAGAAAACGTTTAAAGTAACATTAGAATCACCTACTGGTTTCTTCTTAGATCTAGTAGCTAACCCTGCTTTCTTCCCTGTTAACCATCAAGTGGCAGAGGAAAATCCAGATTGGCACGCTGAAGCTGACACATTCGTGGCTAATGGTCCATTTAAGTTAAAATCATGGACTCATGACCAAGAATTTGTTTTTGAAAAAAACCCAGAATATTGGGATGCGGATACTGTTAAATTAGATGAAGTTCACTGGGCAATGGTTAATGACACAAATACAGAGTATCAAATGTATGAAAGTGGCGAGCTAGATTCATCAGGTATTCCTTCTGACTTAGCTGAAGAGCTATTAGAAAGTGATGAAGTTACTTATGAGGAACAAGCTGGTGCACATTTTTATCGTTTCAACGTAACAGAAGAGCCATTCCATAATAAGAAGATTAGAAAAGCATTTGCTTTAGCTGTTAACCAACAAGAAATTGTTGATTATATTACGAAGAACTTAGAGAAACCTGCTTATGGATTTGTATCTTACGGTTTCACAGACCCTAACGGTGAAGACTTCCGTGAAGCAAACGGTGACTTAATTCAAACAAACACAGAAGAAGCAAAACAACTTCTTGAAGAAGGTATGGAAGAAGAAGGTTACGATGAATTACCTGAAGTTACATTATCTTATAACACTAGTGACACAAACAAATCAATCGCTGAATATTTACAAGAAACCTATAACGAAGTTTTAGGTATAGAAGTACAATTAGAAAACACTGAGTGGAATGTGTTCTTACAAGACCAAAAAGATTTAAAACACCAATTCTCTCGTAGCTCATTCTTAGCAGACTACGCTGATCCAGTTAACTTCTTAGAGAGCTTTGTATCAGATTCATCTATGAACCGTACTGGTTGGGAGAACGATGAGTACGACCAACTAATCGCTAACGCTAAAAGTGAAACAGATGAAGAGCAACGTTTCGAATACTTATATGAAGCAGAGCAACTTCTATTTGAAGAGATGCCGATTTTCCCTCTTCATTTTTATAACCAAGTACACTTACAAAATCCAGACGTCAGCAACCTTGTACGTCACCCAGTTGGTTATCTAGAACTAAAATGGGCAGATAAAAACTAAGTAATCATTGGATAAGGGCATACATTGTTATGCCCTTTATCCTAACTTTAAAGGAGTCTAATTTATGATTCTACCTAAGTCTTTACAACCAGGAGATACAATTGGGGTCATTGCACCTGCAAGCCCTCCTAACATTACTAATTTAAAGAAGGCCATCCCCTATTTTGAAAACCTTGGCTTAAAGGTCAAACTAGGTAAATATGTTGAAGAAGTCCACGGCTACTTAGCAGGCACGGATGAACAACGATTAGAGGATTTACACAACATGTTCCAAGACGATGAAGTCGATGGAATCATTTGTGCAGGTGGTGGTTATGGTACAGGGAGAATTGCCTCGTCAATTGACTATGAACTCATTAAAGCAAAGCCTAAGATTTTCTGGGGTTATAGTGATATTACATACTTACATACAGCTATTAGGCAACGAACTGGTCTCGTCACCTTTCATGGACCTATGTTAGCTTCTGATATTGGCAAAGAAGATTTTCATGATCTCTCGAAGCAATCATTTAACCAATTATTTAAATCAAAAACAATCGTTTACGACAAAACATATTCTAACTTATCTACCATATCTGAAGGTGAAGCAGAAGGTAATATAGTAGGTGGAAATTTATCGTTAATCGTTAACTCTCTTGGTGGTCCATATGAAATTAATACAAAGGATCAATTATTATTCATTGAAGATGTCGATGAACCGCCTTATCGAATCGATTCATTTTTATCCCAATTAAAACACGCAAAAAAATTAGACGATGCAGCGGGTATTATCGTTGGGGATTTTAATAATGCAAAACCGAAAAAAGACCGTCCTTCGTTAACATTAGAAGAAGTGCTTGATGATTATTTTAAACCTCTTAACATACCGGTTTTGAGTGGATTTAAAATTGGACATTGTCAACCACACTTCGCCATACCTTTAGGAACAAAAGCATATCTATCAACCAAGACAAAAACATTAACAATTGAACCTGGTGTCATAGGAGGATCATCTTGAATATTAAACAACTCGAAACCTATCAAGTGAAAATTCCACTAAAAAAACCTTTCAAAACTGCGCTGAGAACCGTAACAGAAGCAGAAACTATTTACGTAAAAATCACTTTAGAAGATGGTACAGTAGGATTTGGAGAAGCCCCTCCAACCTTAGTAATCACTGGTGATAGCCTTAATAGTATTAAATACTGTATCGAAGAAGTCTTTAAACCAATCGTAATCGGGAAATCTATTAAGAATATACACCGATTACTAGAAAGCATTCATCGTTCTATTGTTAGAAATACAAGTGCGAAAGCAGCTATCGATATGGCATTATTTGACTGTTTATCAAGGGTCGCTAACCTTCCTTTATATCAACTTTTAGGTGGATACAGAAGTGAAATTGAAACGGATTATACTGTTAGTGTTAATGATCCTATTGAAATGGCTAACGATGCACAAGACTACATCGACCAAGGCTTTTCAATCTTAAAAGTTAAAGTAGGTAAAGATGAGATTGAACATGACATCCAACGAATTCAGGCAATACGCGAACAAATAGGGCCGAATACGACAATTAGACTAGACGCTAACCAAGGATGGTCAGTGAAAGAAGCTATCTATGCCATTCAGAAGATGGAACAACTAGACTTAAATATTGAGTTAGTTGAGCAACCTGTTAAAGCTGAGGATATTAGTGGTTTAAAAGAAGTCACAAGCCAAACTAATACACTTATTATGGCAGATGAAAGTGTCTTTTCACCTGATGATGCAAGAAAAGTACTTGAAACCCGAAGTGCAGATTTAATTAACATTAAACTAATGAAATCAGGCGGTATTTATAAAGCTTTAAAAATTAACCATATGGCTGAAACATTTGGAATCCCTTGTATGGTCGGGAGTATGATTGAAACAAAACTTGGCATCACAGCCGCCGCCCACTTTGCAGCAAGTCAACCAAATATCACTCGATACGATTTTGATGCACCATTAATGCTAAATGATGAAGCTGTTTTTGGTGGAGTAAAGTATTCAAAGAATGTTATGACACTTCCAAATGTACCTGGGTTAGGTATTACAGAAATAAACAAACACTACATTCTCTAACCGAAAGGATTATGTGATATGAGTCAACAACCAAATATCTGGGTTTGTAATGTTGCCGTTGCAACTATCTGGACGAAACCAGATTCACCAAGAGACATTGATCAAGATGGACTATCTCAACCAGTCCTTTTATATAACTGGTACGATCAATTAACAAAAGAACAAAGGTCAGACTTATGCTATCAAAACCTCGTACAATCTCAATTATTATTTGGTGAAGAGGTAATTATTGACCAGATTAATGGACAGTGGGCAAAAATTATCGCTGTTCATCAACCATCAAAAAAAGACGAGCGTGGTTATCCAGGCTGGGTACCATTACCTCAATTAAAGTTAGTTAGCCAAGAGGAATGGTATAAACCATCCATTGCGTTAGTAACCTCAAAACAAACGATTTTATATGATTCAGATAAGTTACCACTGAAAGAGTTAAGTTATGCTACTTATTTACCTGTAATCGAACAACAAGATAAATGGATAAAAGTAAGAACACCTGAAGAAGATGGTTGGTTTAAGGCGAAAGACGTGACAATTTACAATTCAATTAAAGATGTGCCAAAACGTGGTGGAGAATCCATCGTTAAATGCGCTGAACAATTTTTAGAGCTTCCATACTTCTGGGGGGGCATGAGTGCCTTCGGATACGACTGTTCTGGATTCGCTTACAACATGCACAAAATGAATGGTTACGAAATTCCACGTGATGCTTCAGACCAGGCAGTAAGAGGAAAACAAGTACCTTATAAGGATTTAAAAATTGGCGATCTTCTATTTTTTGCGGACCAAGATGGAAAAGGGAGAGTTAATCATGTTGGAATCTATTATGGTGATGGCCAAATGATTCACTCATCTATATCAAGTCCAGGTATAGAAATACGTACTTTAGAAGGATCAAAATATGAAAAAACACTATGCGAAGCAAGAAGGTACTATCAGGAGGAGTCCTCATGACGAAAAATATATTACAAGTTGAAAACTTAAAAAAATATTTTAACGTTGGAAGAAATCAAACATTAAAAGCTGTTGACGATGTAACTTTTTCAGTTAAAGAAGGCGAAACTTTTGGAGTCGTTGGGGAATCTGGTTGCGGTAAATCAACTGCAGGTAGAACCATCTTAACATTATATAATAAGACAGATGGTGACGTCCTATTTGATGGTGTCAATGTACATGACATTCCAGAAGAAGAACGCTTCAAGTTATTTAGACAGATGCAAATGATCTTCCAAGATCCTTATGCGTCTTTAAATCCTAGATCTACTGTTAAGGAAATTATTTCTGAACCAATGGAAGTTCATGGACTTTATAAAGATAAGCATGTACGCTTAGAGAAAGTTTACGAATTACTTGAAGAAGTTGGATTAAACCGTGACCATGCTAATCGCTATCCTCATGAATTTAGCGGTGGTCAACGTCAACGTATTGGTATTGCTAGAGCCTTAGCATTAGAGCCGAAATTTATTATTTGTGATGAACCAATATCTGCCTTAGACGTCTCTGTTCAAGCACAAATTATAAATTTATTAGAACGTCTTCAAGAAGAAAAAGGACTCACTTATTTATTTATTGCCCATGATTTATCAATGGTAAGACATATTTCTGACCGAATTGCCGTTATGTATTTGGGACATATTGTTGAATTAACGGATAGCAAAACATTATACGATGAACCGCTTCATCCATATACAAATGCATTGCTATCAGCCGTACCAATTCCTGACCCAGATATCGAAGAAAGCCGATCACGAATTGTTTTAGAAGGCGATTTACCAAGCCCAATGGACCCACCTTCTGGCTGTGTATTTCGGACACGCTGTCCATTAGCACAAGACATATGTGCCCAAAAGAAACCAACTCTAACAGAAGTTGAAGATGGACGTCATGTAGCTTGTCACTTATATGACCCTGAGGTTTATGAGATGGAATCAACTAATTTACAACAAATGCATAAATAAGAAAATCCAGTATGCAATATTGCATACTGGATTTTCTTTAGGCAAAAACATCACGATTTTTTGTCTTTTTAAATTAATAAACTAAAAAGTAAAAGAAAAATAGTAAAACGATAAATACAGTAAATATTGAAACTAACCACACAATACGGTTGGAAGGTTGAAAGGTTTGCTCATTAATCTGTCTTTTCTTTACGAGGTAACTCATTGTTGCGAACACAATAATAATTAAACCTAATATTACAGAAAAGATTCCAATCAATTCAGCAACTTGATCTGATAACACAGTTGTTGTCTGAGTAGAAAAATGAATATTGACGATTAAAAAACCAATACCTATCATTGCCAATGCAGTTCGAATCCAGGCCAAATAAGTTCTCTCATTTGCTAGATGTTGCTGGATATATTTTGAATCAATTGTTGTCTTAGTCATCTTCTCACCTTCTGTTCAAAACTAAAACTTTTTAAAAAGAGAAAGAGAAAATAGAGACCTAAGCCTCTATTCCCCCTCTTCTAAACATTGTTTAATCGAATGATATTGTACTCTTTTACCATACTTTTCTTCCCAACCAGCTTTTCTCGTTAAATCTCTAACTGGTCCTTTCATATTTGCAATGAGTATTCTTACACCATAGTCATCATACTCTTGAATAATTCGGTCTAACTCGTCCACTGCAACAGCGTCCATATCATTTACGCTTGAGAAATCTAATATAATACGTTTAGTTTCATCGTTCTTATCAATTAATTTCCCTAATTGATCCTCTAAAAACGCGATATTCGCAAAATATAATGATGCGTCAACACGAAAGACGATTGTATTTCCAAACGTTTCTGCGTGAGGATAACGTTCAATGTTTCTATAAATATCCTCATCTTTTAAATAACCTAGTTTAGCAACGTGCGGGTATGCACTTCTCCAAATAAACACTAATAATGAGAAGACAATACCAACAACAATACCTGTTTCAATTGAAGTTGATAACGTAGCTATGAATGTTACTAACAATGTCCAACCATCAATTTTCTTAACTTTAAATAGGTGTTTAGCTTCTTTATAATCAATCAAGCCGTAAACAGCTACCATAATAATCGCTGCTAATACAGATTGAGGTAAATAATAGAACCAATCTGTAAAGAACATTAACGTTATAATGATTAAAACCGCTGTAATAACGGCTGCAAAACCAGTACGCGCTCCTGCTTGATAGTTAACAGCTGACCTTGAGAAACCACCTGTTACAGGATAAGCAGAGAAGAATGAACCGACAATATTGGCTGCACCTAAACCGTTTAATTCTTGGTTAGCGTTGATCTTGTAACCTTCTTTAGCTGCAATAGCCTTGGCAACGGCTACTGACTCCATGAAACCTACGAATGTAATGGTTAAGGCCACAGGTAATAGAGCTGTAATTGTATTCCACTCAAACGCAGGAACAGATAATTCTGGAATCCCTGACGGAACTTCACCAACAATACCAACACCTTTATCTTGTAACTCAAATAGATAAACCACTAAACTACTGGCAACCACGACAACAAGTGGTCCTGGAATCTTTGGTACATATTTCTTGAAAACAACTAACGTAATAATACTTGCTATCCCGATGGTTAATGAATAGTAATTGATATCAGGAATACTCAAAAAGGCATTATATAAAATTTCAAATACATTACCTTTCTCAATATCCGTTCCTAACAAGTTTTTTAGTTGTGACAAACCAATTATAATAGCCGCAGCAGATGTAAAACCACTAATGACGGCATGCGATAAGAAATTAACTAAAAAGCCTAACTTAAAAAGTCCTAAAGCTAACTGCAGCACCCCTACCATTAACGCTAATAAGAGAGCGTAGGAAACGAATTGATCTGATCCGGGTTCTGCTAGCTGTGATACACCTGAATAAACTAATAGGGATACCATCGCAACAGGACCAACAGCGAGCTGTCTTGATGATCCTAAAAAAGCATATATGATTAACGGTATGGTTGATGCATAAAGACCAATTACTGGCGGAAGCCCCGCTAACATTGCATAAGCCATACCTTGTGGAATTAACATTATTGCGACGATAATACCAGCAATCATATCTCCCTTAAAATCCATACGATTGTAATTTTTCAACCAATCTACCGCTGGAAAATAATCTTTTAGCATACTTATTCACCTCTCATGCTGATAATCATCTAAAAGAAGGAGCAACTCTTGCTCCTTCTTTTTAGAATGACCTAATTTTATAATTTTACTTAACCGCACAACGGTTAGGGCCAATTTCCATTTCGCGTTTCTTCTCTGTTTCTGGTGAAATTTTACCCATGTTTGTTTCGCGGATTTCTTGGTATGCATTTGGTTGTGGTGGTAAGTTCTCTGTAACCATACGACGGAATTCTTGCTCATCATCTACATTTAATCCGTGGTTTTCTTTGTATAGTTCACCTAATTTTTCACCAACTGAACCGTCTTCGTTTAATTCATTATTTGTCATATAGTGTGCAGGTAACACAACTAATTCATCCGATAATTCTTTATAACGTTTATATAACGTTTCACGTAAGTCACCAACCCAATCATCAGCTAGACCTGCTAAGTCAGGGCGTCCAATTGAATCAACGAATAAGATATCGCCAGACATTAGATATTGATCGTCTACGATGAATGACGTAGAACCAATTGTGTGTCCTGGTGAATATAGTGCTTGAACACTAATTTTTGAAGAACCGATTTTAACATCTTCTCCATCTTCTAATGGCTTGTATTCAAACTGTACTTCAGTTGCATCTTTTGGTGGTAACCAATAAGTTGCACCCGTTTTTTCTGCAATTTCACGTCCACCTGAGATGTGGTCAGCGTGTAAGTGCGTATCAAATGCATGTGTGATTTTAGCACTTTTTTCTTCTGCAAAGTTAATGAATACATCTGCCATACGTACAGCATCAATCGTTGCCGCTTCACCGTCTGAGATGACCATGTAAGATAGGCAACCTTTACCTAAACGTACAAACTGGAATAGTTCACCGCCGTCTTTTAAGTCAGCGATCTTAACTGGCTCTAAGTGTTCACTCCATGCTTTCATACCGCCTTCTACTGAGTACACATTGTCAAAACCAGCTTCTACTAATTGTTCGGCAACAAATTCTGATGATCCACCTTTAGCACAAACAACTGCTACATCACGATCTTTTGGTACCTTATCTTGAATTGGTTCAATTCCTTCAATTAAATCAAAGTAAGGAACGTTTAAATAATCAAAGTTATCTCCTTCAATTTTCCAATCTTCATAAGCATCCTCGTTACGAACATCCAATACGAATAAATCTTCTTTGTTTACAACACGTTTTGCAATTTCTTGAACATTCATTGTTTTAACTGACATCTTTTTATACCCCCTGCGGTATTATTTTTGTGGTAATAAAAGAACTTGGAAGTGGACCAAGTCCTCACTTAATAATAAACAATCTTACTAAAGCTTTACTTACTTTCAACGTCTCCATCCCATTCACTCATACCAGGAACAACGTTGTAAACTTTATTAAATCCTTTTTCTCTTAATAATTGAGCTGCCATATCACTACGGTTTCCAGTACGACATACAACATAAATTTCCTCGTCTTGATTTAGTTCGGTAGCACGGTCTTCTAATTCACCAAATGGAATTGAGATAGCATTTGGAATATGACCAAACGCATACTCTGCAGATTCACGTACATCTAAAACTGTAACGTTACCTGAATCTAGTTTTTGCTTTAAGTCATCATTGTTAACTTTTTGATCATAAGAAGTTTCTTCTCCAGACTCACCTTCAGAAGCTTTGCGTACATAGTGTTTTAATACGTCACCTTCTTCAACTGTACCTAAATACTGATGACCACTACGCTCTGCCCAAGCTTTTAAGTCTGCTTTCGAACCTTGGTCTGTCGCTTCGATTAATAAAACTTTCCCAGGCTCTACATTTTCAATTTCCTTACGTGTTTTTACGATTGGCATTGGGCATGCAAGACCTTTCGCATCTAACACATGATCGGCATTAATATTAGTCATAGACAATCCCTCCAGTAATTATTTTTCAACTGGTCCTTCCCAGCCTAGCATTCCGTCTTCCATGTTGGTAACGTCATAGCCCTTACTTTGTAGAAACTGTGTCGCTTGGCCACTACGTCCACCAGAACGGCATACCATAATATATTCTTTATTCTTATCTAATTCATTTTCACGAAATTCGATTAATCCAAGTGGAATGTTCACGGCACCAGGTATCTTACCTTCTTGTACCTCTTCAACTTCACGAACATCGATTAAGTTTAAATCTTCACCTTTAGCTAGCTTTTCTTGTACTGTTTTAGAGTCAATAGTCTTCATTATGAATTACCTCCTCTATTAGATAAATAGGTTGATGGCGCCATCTTCACCTTCAGCAATATAAGCTGCTACACCACCATACTCAATATCATCTAGAAGTTCTTCCTTCTTAAGTCCTAGTAAATCCATTGTCATTGTACAAGCAAGAATTGTAATATCTTGCTCTTTTGCCATATCGATTAAATCTGGTAATGGCATCGCATTGTGTTTTTTCATAACACCTTTAATCATTTTTGGACCCATACCTAAGAACTGCATTTTAGATAGTGGCATGTTGTCAGCCCCACGAGGCATCATTTTACCAAACATTTTTTCCATAAATGATTTGCTTGGTTGTAATTTTTCATCTTTACGTAATGCGTTTAACCCCCAGAAAGTGTGGAAAATCGTTACGTCATGATCATAAGCGGCAGCACCGTTTGCAATAATATAGGCTGCCATAGCTTTATCGTACTCACCGCTGAATAAGATGATATTTGTCTTTTTGTTTTCAGCCATGTTAAATCTCCTCCCGATTGTTTTTTGAGGGAGGTAGCCTTTTAATGACTACCTCACAATTACTTATACCCGTATAGGTATATAATAAACTAAAAAAATTAACCCTTTTTAATATAGAACGTAAATACTCCGTTATCTTCATTCATGTCAACTAGCTCATGACCTGAAGACTTGCACCATGCTGTTAAGTCACTCTTAGCACCTGCGTCTGTAGCAACTACTTCTAAGATCTGACCGCTTTCGATGTCACCGATTGCTTTTTTAGTTTTTACAATTGGCATTGGGCATGCTAGACCTTTTGCATCTAAAGTTTTGTTAATATCCATGAAAAATTCCTCCTAAGAAATATTTTAGTATTTTTAATACCCTATGGGGTATATTAACTTATAAAAATTAATCCGTCAACAGTTTAAAATTATTTTTTTGTTAACGGCTTTTAACAAGCAGGTTAACCGCTTCTTTAACTTTATCTTCTGTTTCCTCACCATTTTCATTCGCTTCTTGAACACATTCGATGAGGTTATTACTTACAACAACTCCAATTGTACGATCAATCGCTGTACGGCTTGCAGATAATTGGGTAATCACATCTTTACAATCTGCTCCTTCTTCCATCATACGAAGAACACCGCGTAATTGACCTTCCAATCGTTTTACTCTATTTTTTACTTTTGCATCGTATTCCATCATGATTACCTCCTCTCGCTTATTATGATACAACGCAAAATTAATATTGTCATTTCTGACGTTACATATACATCATATACCCCTATAGGTATTTTGTCAAACATAAAAAAACTGGCGCCTTAATAAGGCACCAGTCTCTCAGATAATTAGTCGTCACATTTAGCGCTCGCACCTGCTACAGAAGGATTTCTTCTCCATTCCGAAACCGGTAAAGCTCTTACTGGATCTAAACAAGCGATTGCCATAAATTCACATAAGTCTACAGTGATACAAATACCTGTGCGCTGAAGGTTTCTGATAGAATTTCCTCTGAAATAGTCACAAACGTCGTCTCCACCGGAACCAGGAGTTTGACCTCCCATGTTTACTGGAAGTAGTAATTCAAGTTCCGCACAACAGTTTTTCTTCACCTTACTAACACGGAATACAGGAGTTTCAATACAATCGAATTCTGTAAACGTGTTTTGGCCTTGAGTTCGTTGTACAGTAATAACGCTTTTTCCAATAAACTCGTCACAGTCACCTTTACAGTATAAAATGAATGGAACGGTGTCATTATTAGTAGTCGGACCAGTTGTTGGTGATAGTAAGTCATTAATTGACTGTTTACATCCGGTATCACAACCTTGACCTCTACCCGCTACTTCATCTTGTGCTGCAGCAATTTTAGCTACCGTTTTACAAACACATTTGTTGTTTTTGCAATCAAAATCGTTGCAATTATCTTCAAACATTTATTCTCACCTCTCTTTTCATGGTTACAATATAAAATATGTTGGGGCTCTAAAAGTGTATAGGTCTTTGCTAGATATTTTTGGATTTTTAAAATCTATAGAAAAACACCCCCTTTGGAGTCGAAATTTGTTATCATGGAATAATAGAAAAGATATGTCATTGGAGGAGTCTGTATGGGGGAATACCATGTACCTTTTATTGCTGTAGAGGGCCCTATTGGCGTCGGGAAAACCTCATTATCCAACAAGATTGCACAACATTTCTACTTTCATTTACTTAAAGAAATTGTCGAAGAAAATCCTTTTTTAGGTAAGTTCTATGACAATATTGAAGAGTGGAGTTTTCAAACAGAAATGTTCTTTTTGTGTAATCGATATAAGCAACTAGAGGATATTGAAAAACATTACTTACAACAAAGCAAGCCTGTTGTGTCTGATTATCATATATATAAAAATATGATTTTTGCTAAACGAACATTAAATGAAAAACAGTTCAATAAATATGAACAAATTTTTCATACGTTAACGGATGATATGCCTAAACCTAATGTCATGATTTACTTACACGCAAGCCTTGACACATTATTAGATCGGATTAGAAAACGGGGTAGGGAAGTTGAGAAGAATATTCAAGCAGATTATTTAATGCAGCTATCTAAGGATTATGATCAATTCATGTATGAGTTTGAAGCTAATAATCCTGACATCCCTGTCATTCGCTTAAATGGAGATGACCTTGATTTTGTAAAACATCAAGACGATCTCGATTATATATTATCTATTGTTGAGAAGCATATTGAAAAAGGAGAAGTTGTTACATGAATGTCTATGACAGATATGGGGTTCCTAGTGATGCCGTTATCACAATCGCAGGAACAGTAGGGGTAGGAAAATCAACGATGACGAACGCATTAGCTAGTGCTCTTAACTTTCGCACATCATTTGAGAAAGTCGACGGAAACCCTTATTTAGATAAATTTTATAAAGACTTCGAACGTTGGAGTTTTCACCTTCAAGTCTATTTCTTAGCTGAACGTTTCAAAGAGCAGAAAAGAATCTTTGAATACGGGGGCGGGTTTATTCAAGACCGTTCGATTTATGAAGATACAGGTATTTTCGCTAAAATGCACCGTGAAAAAGGGACGATGACGGAAACAGATTATAATACTTATAAAAGTTTATTTGATGCGATGGTTATGACGCCATACTTCCCGCATCCTGACTTATTAATCTATCTAGAAGGATCTTTTGAAGATGTTTTAGATCGACTTAAAAGTAGAGGTCGCCAAATGGAACAAGATACACCAATTGAGTATTGGCGTGAAATGTATGATCGTTATGAAGATTGGGTTAATAACTTCAATACATGTCCTGTTATGAGAATTAATATTAATGATTATGATTTATTTAATAACGATCAATCGATTGAGCCAATCCTTGAACGTGTAGGGCATTTCATACAAACATCTAGAAATTATATTAAAGCTTAATGTATAGAGGCTCAAACAAACCCACTGAAGAAGACGAGTATTGGGGGTAAAATCACCCTAATACTCGTCTTCTTTTTTGCTACGTCAAAATGCTTCGCTTTCCGCAGGCACGGCTTCAACTTCCCCAAACTCACTTACGTTCGTTTGGGGTGATTATCAGCTCGTGCTGTTCTGCGACGACCTGGACGGTCTAGTGTCGGCGTTGACCATAGGACGTGGCCGTTTTTAGCCGACCAGAAGTCTTGCATTTTGACTACGATAATAACATTCAATATTCGTTTTACTATAAGCTATTTTTCTGTTATACCAACCTTTTTATTCATCCAAAGCATTTTGTATATACGTCATAAACGGATATGGATCGACTCGTTCTCCATCTTCTAATACTTCATAATGTAAATGAACACCTGTACTTCGCCCAGTGGATCCCATAAGTCCAATTAGCTGTCCTTGCTTCACTTGGTCACCTTTTTGAACATGAATATCATTTAAATGACTATAACGAGTTTTATAAGCATGTCCATGGTTTATAAGAACCGACTTTCCATAAGCCCCGTTCCATCCAGCAAACTCTACCACACCGTGTCCTGTTGAGTATATTTCAGTATCTAGTGGACCAGCTAAATCAATACCACCATGAAAAGAACTCACATTCGTAAATGGATCTGTCCTGTAGCCAAAGGCGGAGCTAACCACTTCAGTGTCTGCCGGCCAATAGATTGGCGTTCGTTTAAGGTCTTGAGTAACTTGATTCATATCTTGTACAGCTGTTTGATAACTAGCAACTAACTTTGAGAATTCTTCACTTATACTGCTGTAATCTCGATTGATTTTAAAATCAGATGATTTAACAAGACCTTCTTCTAAACCACCCTGTGGTCCTTCTGAGAATGCTGCTATACGGCCAGGATTTAGTTCTGAGACTAAATCATTCATCTGTTCTTCTAAAGCGCGTAGCTCAATTAATTGACGTGCTATCGTATGCTTTTCTTCTTCATACTGCAAAATTTTTTCATGTTGTGTTTGAAAACGTTGGTTAAGTTCTTGTACATGAGACTGTAATGCCTCATTTTCATTTACTTGCTGGCTAATGACATAAACCATCATTCCAACACTAAGGAGTGAAGTACTCACCAAAACTCCTATACTATAACCTACAAACTTAGATAAATATAACTGCTTGATTGATGTTTTACCATCGGAGATTATAATTTGCCACTCTCTTGGATGCATAACTTCTCATACCCCTGTGCACTTTTTATCTTATCTTTTGATATTTTTGCTATTTTATCCAAAAAAGGGCATAAAAAAATGGCTACAATTAATGTAACCATGAATTATTATATGTATGGCGGAGGAGGAGGGATTCGAACCCCCGCGGGCCGTGAAGCCCCTGGCGGTTTTCAAGACCGCTCCCTTCAGCCGGACTTGGGTACTCCTCCGTGTGAGCTGACAAAAATAAATATATCATACGATTCGACAGCACGCAACATATTCTATAGATTTTTTTATTTTCTGTCTTTTTAGTAAGATGTTTATATAAAACTTTAAAGAGGTGCGCTTATCGCACACCTCTTTTTATTAACGCTCAATGCGTTCTTTATTACCCATATATGGACGTAATACTTCCGGAATTGTAACTGAACCGTCTGCTTCTTGATAATTTTCTAAGATTGCAGCAACTGTACGACCGACAGCTAAACCTGATCCATTTAATGTATGAACGAATTCTGGTTTCGCTTTTGCATCACGACGGAAACGGATTCCCGCGCGGCGAGCTTGGAATGCTTCGAAGTTAGAGCAAGAAGAAATTTCACGGTACGTACCACTACTTGGCAGCCACACCTCAATATCGTACTTCTTAGCTGCTGTGAAGCCCAAATCACCTGTACACATACTCATAACCCTGTATGGTAATTTAAGAAGCTGTAGAATCTTCTCAGCGTGTCCTGTTAACACTTCCAAAGTATCATAAGAGTCTTCAGGTTTTACTAAATGAACAAGCTCAATTTTATTAAATTGATGTTGACGAATTAACCCTCTTGTATCGCGTCCTGCAGATCCCGCTTCAGAACGGAAATTAGCACTATAGGCCGCAAACTTCTTAGGTAAGTCATCAACAGATAAAATTTCATCACGATGATAGTTCGTCACAGGCACTTCTGCAGTTGGAATTAAGTAATAATCCCAATCCTCAAGCTTAAAGACATCCTCAGTAAATTTAGGGAATTGGCCAGTGCCTTTTAAGCTTTCTGTATTAACCATCTGCGGTGGCATCATTTCTTTGTATCCATGTTCATCCACTTGGTAATCCATCATAAAATTGATTAATGCACGTTCAAGACGTGCTCCTAGTCCTTTATAAAATGCGAAGCGGCTTCCCGTCACTTTTGAAGCACGTTCAAAATCAACAATATCTAACTCTGTTGCAACATCCCAGTGTGGCTTTTCATCGAAATCAAACTGACGAACATCCCCCCACTTGCGAACTTCAACGTTGTCATCCTCATCTTCACCAATAGGTGTTGATTCATGAGGAATGTTAGGGATTGATAATAATAGTTCGTTTAACTTCTCCTCAACCTCTTTTAAGTTCGTATCGATTTCCTTAATGCGATCACCAACTTCACGCATTTCCTTAATTAAGTGCTCAGCATCTTGTTTTTCTTTCTTCATTTGAGAAATTTCTTTAGAAACCTCATTACGGCGAGCTTTTAATTCTTCTGATTCTTGAATATACTCACGTCTTTTTTGATCCCATTCTTGAAAATGATCAAGGTCAGTTAAGTCTTCTCCACGGTGTTGTAACTTTGCTTTAACGTCATCAAAATTTTGTCTTAAGTACTTTAAATCAAGCATGATAATCCTCCTTATTTTTTTACGAAATAAAAAACTCGCCCCTAAAGAAAAGGGACGAGTTGTATACCCGCGTTACCACCCTTGTTGAAGAAGCCAACACTTCTTCCAACTCGGAAGCTTTAACGGCGCTTGACCGGGTTAGCTTACTCTTTCGTTCGGCTAACCTGCTCAGGGATGGATTCATTAAGGTCTTTTACTGGTTCGCACCTACCACCAGCTCTCTGAAAAAAGATCATTAATTACTATTTCCCATCAGTGCAATTAACTATTTGTATAATAATATAACTTTATTTTTATTGAGCTGCAAGTTTTAACTTACTGTTTTTCACCATTTCAACAAAATATTGAGTTAATCGATGGTCATCTGTTAGTTCAGGGTGAAATGCTGCGGCTAAATAATGACCTTGTTGAGCAGCAACAATTTGACCGTTGTAAGTCGCTAATACCTCTGTATCACCTTTCACCTCTACAATATGAGGTGCTCGAATAAATACAGCTTCAAAATCATCGGCTACTTCTTTTACTTCAAGCTTCGTTTCAAAGCTTTCACGTTGACGACCAAATGCATTACGTTCGACAACCATATCCATTAATTGAAGATGCGCATGACTTTGACCATTTATTTCAGTTGCTAATAAAATAAGACCCGCACATGTTCCGAAAATTGGCTTACCTGATTGTCCAAATTCTTTCAATGCCTCAAAGAATTCATAACGATCTATCAAACGTCTCATTGTGGTACTCTCACCACCAGGTATAATCAACCCATCGACTTCATCTAGTTGCTCTTTTTTCTTTACGATTAATGCTTCATGGCCACAAGATTCAATGGAATGCTTATGTTCTCTAAATGCACCTTGTAACCCTAATACACCAATTTTAAGCATTAGGATTCTCCTTTATTCGCTACGATCCTGCATACGATCAGACTCTGTTAATGTTGACATTTCAATACCTGGCATTGCTGTACCTAAACCTTTTGAAAGCTCACCAATTAATTTATAGTCATCATAATGAGTTGTTGCTTCAACAATAGATCTTGCAAATCGTTCAGGATTATCTGATTTGAAGATTCCAGAACCTACAAAGACACCGTCAGCCCCTAGTTGCATCATAAGTGCTGCATCTGCAGGTGTTGCAATACCACCCGCTGCAAAGTTTACAACAGGAAGACGTCCATTCTCACGAATATCAAGTAGTACTTCATAAGATGCACCATTTTCTTTGGCATAAACCATTAATTCGTCTTCAGCCATATTCGAAACTTCTTTAATTTGTTTTTGAACTTCACGCATATGACGAACCGCTTCAACGATATTGCCTGTACCAGGTTCACCTTTTGTACGAAGCATTGATGCGCCTTCGCCAATACGACGAACTGCTTCTCCTAAATTACGACAACCACAAACAAATGGAACTGTATAATCACGCTTATTAATATGATAAATTTCATCAGCTGGTGTTAATACTTCACTCTCGTCAATGTAATCAACACCCATAGCCTCTAATACTCGTGCTTCAACAATATGACCAATACGAGCTTTAGCCATTACTGGAATGGAAACGGCATTCATAACTTCTTCAACGATTGTTGGGTCTGCCATACGTGCAACACCACCTGCTGCACGAATATCAGCAGGGACACGCTCTAATGCCATAACAGCCACTGCGCCCGCTTCTTCTGCAATTTTAGCCTGCTCTGCATTCACAACGTCCATAATGACGCCGCCTTTTTGCATTTCAGCCATACCTCTTTTAACTCGATCTGTACCTACTTGACTCATAAATGAACTCCCCCTAATTGTTTATCTTTAATTAAATAGGCCTTTTATGCTTCCGAATAAATCTACAAAGAAATCACCTATTGCTTTTAACATTAAAACAAACCAGTTGGATTTATCAACCCCATCAGACGTTACTAATGGTACTGAAACCTCATCACCTTCTGTTAAGTGACCGTAATCTTCATCACCATTATTTACTAGAACAACTTTACCAACTTCAGTGCCTGCTTCAAACGGTGCCTCTAATTCACCATTCTCATTTAAAACTTCTTCATCAAATTCAAAAGTTGCAGAATAATTTCCTTCTTCACCTTTTTCAACTAATTTTTCAATCGCTTGTGAAGCTTCAACGTTAACTGTTTTTTCCTTACCTTTAGCAACAGGTATCGTTGAGTCATCTTCAAGTTGGAACCCTTCTTCAACTAACGTCGTACGTTCAAAATTATCGAATCCATGATCTAATAGTTTAGCTGTTTGGATAAAACGAGCTTCAATGCTATCAGTTCTCATAACAACTGAAATAAGACGTTGACCATTACGTTCTGCCGTACCAGTAAATGTATAACCAGCTAAGTCAGTGTGGCCTGTTTTTAATCCGTCTAGACCTTCATAAGAAAACTGCTGGAAGTTCTGGCTTTCATGTCCTGGTAACATCCAGTTCCAGTTAGTCATATTATGTCCTTCAAACTCTTTAAAAGGCGTACTAGATACATCTAATACTTCGCGATAATCCTTTATTAAATGATAAGCTAATTTAGCTGTATCACGTGCAGACATCATATTTTCACCTTGTGGGTCTGTACCTTCTGGGTAATCATCACCTAAAGATGTATTACTTAATCCAGATGAATTTACAAACTCATAGTCCGTCATCCCTAGCTCTTCAGCTTTAGCATTCATCATTTGAACAAACTCACCTTCAGAACCAGCAATGAGCTCTGCTAAGGCTATCGTAGTCGCATTATCTGAATAGATCACCATAGCATCATATAATTCTTTAACAGTATATGGGTGGTCTTGACGGAGACCCACACCTGAAAAATTATTATTTGCAGAAATCTTATATGCATATTCACTAATCTCGGTTTCAGTATCCCAAGATAAATCACCGTTATTAATCGCTTCTAATACTAAGTACTCTGTCATCATTTTTGTCATACTTGCAGGCGGTAATGACATGTCAGCGTTTTTCGCAAATAAAACATCACCAGATTCAAAATCAACAAGAATTGCTGATTCAGCTTCTACATCAAATGAATTTGCACTTGCTGCAAGTGGCGCAATATATAATGAGCTTAAAGCAAAAATTGCAATCATAAACCAAATTCTTATTTTGTGTAAGTTACTTCTCATTCTGTCTTCCCCCATCGAAATTCTTTTACGTCATTATTATACATTATTTATTAGACAAGCACATTGGTAAATTAGACAAATTAACTAAATTGAAATATTTAATAACGTAAACCCTCTTAAATTGAACATTTTAGCACAAAAAATAATCTACTATAATGTCTATAAAAATTCTGAACAACTCTAACTTAGAGCGACACTTGAACCTATTTCACGTACAATTTCCCGATGCCCTGTAATATATCGACAAATCTAGATTTAAAAGAGGCTGGGACAAAAGAAAAGTAGCTTAACAAAAAACGAATATTGAGTTTTATTAGCGTAGTCAAAATGCGCAGACTCCTGGTCGGCTAAAAACGGCCACATCCTATGGCCAACGCCGACACTAGACCGTCCAGGTCGTCGCAGAACAGCACGAGCTGAGGGGCCACAGGATGTGGGTCAGTTCGGCGTTGCAACATGGATGTTGCGTATTTAGCCGAACATCCTTAAACTCCGAACGAAAGTGAGTTTGGGGAAGTTGAAGCCGTGCCTGCGGAAAGCGAAGCATTTTGACGCAGCTAAAAATTGAAGACGAATATTAGGAGTCAAGTTACTCCTAATATTCGTCTTCTCTAAGGATAAGATATCTTTTGTCCCAGCCTCTGGTCAACGATTAAGAGCTTAGGATCTCTTCAATATATAAATTTTGATGCTGTACGAGTTGAATTATTTCATTGTCAGCATCTTTCTTAACCATTGGGCGGGTAGGATGTTTATCATCAACAAACACAATTTCACCGATTTCATTGTTTGTTAACCTTACTTTTGTCCCATTGGAAAAATAGACAATTGCTTGTACTAAAGCCTCTACTACTTTCATGTCTAATTTTCCTAAATAGTCATTTAACATCTCTTCAATAACTTTGAATGGGGATTGTTTCTTTCGATAAAGCCTCTCAGATGTCATCGCATGGAACATATCACTTACAGCAATTATCCGGGCATAAGGATGCAGCTGATCCTTTTTAACACCTAATGGATAACCAGAACCATCGAGTCTCTCATGATGTTGCAGAACGGCTAATTTAACTTGTCGACTAAGGTATACCTCTTGTTCAATCATACGATAAGAGATGATCGGATGTTGTTGAATTCTCTCATACTCTTTCTCAGACAATACGCCATCCTTCTTATAGACATGTGCACCCTCTTTAACCATACCTATATCACTTAAATATGCAGCTAAAGCTACTTGTAAGCATTCGGATTGCTCATAATGTAGCCTCATAGCAATAAATCCTGAGATCACAGAATTAGCCACCATATGATGATAAATATAGTCATGTTTATCGTTGTAATGATGCAACTCTATTATAGTCTCAATAGTTAAATCATTATCACGAACTAAAGGGATGACAATTTCTCTTATTTCTTTTAAGTTTAGATGCGGATGCTCTTCCCAACTTTTGAACATTTCTTTAGTTTGTTTTACCGCATTTACATAGTAATCAAAGAAACTTAGCTCTTTTGAATGATTTTTACTTCGAGTTGAATCGTCTTCTTTTTTTATCTTCTTTGGATCTACTTCCTCAGGTTGATAAGGGTCACCATTTACTAATCGATTAGCCACTTCTACATATGGGACTTGAAAATCACTTAAAACTTTTATGTGAATAGGCTCAATCACTGTATTTTTAGGTACAATCGGATATGTCGTTTTCCCCGTCACATCCTTTAGTAAAAGACACCCTGGTACTAAATCTCGTGGAAGAACTTTCATGTCATTCCCCCTCTCCCATAATCACTCAAGAAACTTACTTTTAAAAGAAAACTCGCCTAATAGTAGACGAGTTTTCTTGATGTTCAAATTAAGATTCTTCTGTTGTTTCCTCATCGTCATTAGTAGTTAATTCAGCTTCAGAACTCTCATCAACATCTATTAATTCTTCTTCTTCGTCTTCTTTTTCAACGCGGGCAACTGTTGCCACTTCTTCATCTTCAGCTAAACGGATTAACTTAACACCTTGTGTATTACGTCCCGTTTGTGAGATAGATTCAGAAGACATACGAATGAGTACGCCACTAGCTGTCATTAACATAAGATCTTCTTCTCCTGTAACAGGCTTAACAGCAACTACTGAACCGTTTTTATCACTTAACTTACACGTAATAATACCTTTACCACCACGGTTCTGTAAGCGATATTCATCTTCAGGAGTTCTCTTACCGAACCCTTTAGAAGTTACAGTTAAGAGATCCACGCCTTTATCGATAATTTCCATCGATACAACTTCATCGCCTTCTCGTAACGTAATCCCTTTAACCCCTGATGCAGTACGCCCCATTGAGCGAACATCTGATTCATGGAATCGGATTAGTAATCCATTCTTCGTGGCAATCATCATATCTTTATCGCCATCAGTTAATCGAACTGAAATTAATTCATCATCTTCACGTAGATTAATAGCCCTTAATCCACCTCTTCTAATATTCGCAAATTTCTCTAATGACGTACGTTTTGAAAGACCATTTCTCGTTGTAAAGAACAAGAACCAATCTGCATCAAACTCTTTAACACTTATAACAGCGTTAACCCACTCGCCTTTTTCAACTTGTAAAACGTTAACAAGTGGAATACCTTTTGCTGTCCGACTAAACTCTGGTATCTCATAACCTTTTGCACGATATACTTTACCTTTATTTGTAAAGAATAGTAGCGTATCGTGAGTTGACGTAGATAGTAGGTGTTCGACAAAATCTTCATCATTGGTTCCCATACCTTGAATCCCTCGACCACCACGTCGCTGGGCACGATAAGTCGTAGCAGGTAGGCGTTTAATATATCCTCTATGCGTTAGGCTGATAATCACTGTTTCTTCTGGGATTAAGTCCTCATCCTCAATGAAATCAGTGCCACCAATTGTAATTTCTGTTCGACGTGTGTCATTATATTTTTCTTTAATTTCTAATAGTTCTTCTCTTATAATCTCTAATACTTTTTGTTCATCTGCTAAGATTGCTTTTAATTCAGCAATTAATTCCTTAACTTCTTTATAGTCGTTATCGATTTTGTCGCGTTCTAAGCCAGTTAGACGCTGCAAACGCATATCTAAAATCGCTTGGGCTTGTTTTTCAGATAAACCAAATCGGTTCATTAAACCATCTCTAGCTTCATCTGTTGTTTGAGAGCCACGGATTAATTCAATAACTTCATCTAAATGATCTAGAGCGATTCTTAAACCTTCTAAAATATGAGCTCTTGCTTCAGCTTTTTCTAAATCATATCTAGTACGCCTAATAATAATTTCCTTCTGGTGTTCTAGATAATACTCTAGCGTTTGTTTAATATTTAAAACTTTAGGCTGTCCATCTACTAAGGCTAGCATATTGATTCCGAATGATGTTTGTAAGGATGTCTGTTTATAAAGATTATTTAAAACTACATTCGCATTAGCATCCCTGCGTAACTCGATTACAATTCTCAAACCATCACGGTCTGACTCATCACGTAAATCAGTAATACCGTCAATCTTCTTATCTCGCACTAGCTCTGCGATTTTCTCAATAAGTCTAGCTTTGTTGACTTGATAAGGAATTTCATTAACGATAATCGTGGATTTACCGTTCGGTTCTTCTACAATATCAGCCTTAGAACGAATGGTAAGTGAGCCTTTACCAGTTTCATAAGCTTGGCGAATACCACTTCTTCCTAAGATACTTCCTCCAGTTGGAAAGTCAGGGCCATGTATGTAATCACTCATGAGCTCTTCAATTGTAATATCAGGATTCTCACTAACAGCTAAAACGGCATCAATTACTTCACCTAACTGATGGGGAGGAATATTCGTAGCCATTCCAACTGCGATCCCTGAAGCACCATTTACAAGTAGGTTAGGGAACTTAGCTGGTAGTACTGCTGGTTCTCTTTCCGTACCATCATAGTTATCATTGTAATCAATTGTATTCTTGTTAATATCACGAAGTAATTCCATCGATATCTTAGACATACGCGCTTCAGTATAACGCATTGCGGCAGCTGAATCGCCATCAACAGAACCGAAGTTACCGTGTCCATCCACAAGCATATTTCGGAAGTTAAAATCTTGTGCCATACGGACCATTGCTTCATATACAGCCGAATCACCGTGTGGGTGATACTTACCTATAACTTCACCTACGATACGTGCTGACTTCTTATAAGCTTTATCCGCGTGCATACCTAAATCATGCATCGCGTATAAAATACGTCTATGTACAGGTTTTAAACCGTCTCTTACATCAGGTAAAGCGCGTGAAACAATTACACTCATGGCGTAATCTAAGAACGAAGTCCTCATCTCTTGACTAATATTAATTTCTTCTACTTTTGGTCGTTGTTGATCCAACCGTCATTACCTCCCTAAATGGTAATGAGCGCAAGACTGATTTTGTTCCGTACACTTGCGCTCTACCAAGACTTAAATATCTAAGTTTTTCACGTACTGAGCGTTTTGTTCAATAAAGTCACGTCTAGGTTCAACTTGATCACCCATGAGTATTTCAAAAATTTCATCCGCTTCCATTGCATCTTGTAGATTTACTTGAAGCAATGTTCTTGACTCAGGGTTCATCGTTGTTTCCCATAACTGTCCTGGGTTCATCTCGCCTAAACCTTTGTAACGTTGTAAGTTAGGCTTTGGTGAAGACGGGATCTCAGCTAAGATTTTTTCCATTTCCGCATCATTATAAGCATAATATAAATTCTTATTTTGCTTAATTTGATATAAAGGTGGCTGAGCAATATAGACATATCCCCGCTCAATTAATGGGCGCATATAGCGGTAGAAGAATGTTAATAATAACGTACGAATATGGGCTCCATCGACATCCGCATCCGTCATGATGACAATTTTATGGTAACGAGCCTGTTCGATGTTAAAGTCTTCACCGATTCCCGTACCTAAAGCGGTAATCATAGCACGGATTTCATTGTTAGATAAAATTTTATCTAATCGAGCTTTTTCTACGTTAATAATTTTACCTCTTAATGGCAAAATCGCTTGGAAATGTCGGTCACGTCCTTGTTTTGCTGAACCTCCCGCTGAGTCCCCCTCAACGATATACATTTCACTAATTGATGCATCTTTAGAAGCACAGTCAGCTAATTTACCCGGAAGGCTAGATACTTCTAACGCACCTTTCCTTCTCGTTACTTCACGAGCTTTTTTAGCCGCAATACGTGCACGTGAAGCCATTAATCCTTTTTCAACAATTTGTCTCGCAACTTTCGGATTTTCAATCAAGAAAGTTGAAAACTTCTCAGAGAAAATTTGATCCGTAATGGTTCTGACTTCACTGTTACCTAATTTTGTTTTTGTCTGGCCTTCGAACTGAGGATCAGGGTGTTTAACAGATATAATCGCTGTTATGCCTTCTCGAACGTCATCCCCAATCAAGTTAGGGTCATTTTCTTTATATAAATTATTTTTGCGAGCATAGTCATTAATCACACGTGTTAATGCTGTTTTAAAACCACTTTCGTGAGTTCCACCTTCAGCGGTATGAATATTATTTGTAAACGAGTAGATATTACTAGCAAACCCGTCATTATATTGAATCGCAAATTCAACTGTAATGTCATCCAATTCACTTTCGCCATAAATAGGCTCATGCAATGTCTCACGCTTACGATTTAGATGCTCAACATACTCCGCAATTCCACCTTCATAATAGAAATGCTCAGCTTCTTGTTCATCATTACGTTTATCCTCAATTGAGATTTTTAACTGTTTGTTTAAGTATGCGAGTTCTCTTGTACGATGTAAGAGCTGTTCATAATCAAATACTTGTGTTTCTGTGAAGATTTCAGGGTCTGGTTTGAATGTTGTCTTGGTACCTGTAAGATCAGTTTCTCCGATCATTTTCACTTCATCATTTGGAATACCACGTGTATAGCTTTGATAGTATAGTTTTCCGTCACGGTGTACATACACTTCACAGCCTTCAGATAGGGCATTTACAACGGAAGCCCCAACACCATGTAAACCACCAGATACTTTATAAGTACCACTATCAAACTTACCACCTGCGTGTAGAACCGTCATGATGACTTCTAAAGCTGGTTTACCTGCTTTTTTGTGCATATCAACTGGAATTCCACGACCATTATCAATAACTGTAATACTGTTATCTTTCTCAATAATAATTTGAATATGATCACAATAACCAGCCAATGCCTCATCTATACTATTGTCCACAATCTCCCATACTAAATGGTGTAAGCCTCTTTCACTAGTAGAACCAATATACATCCCTGGACGTTTACGAACGGCTTCTAAACCTTCAAGAACCTGTATCTGACTCGCACCATAATCGGTTTGTTCGTTTAAATTATCTTCCATCGCCATGATCTCACCTTCATTTTCTATTGAATTACTAGTCTATTCCTGTCCTTCTTCAAGTTCATAGGTATCTGTTATATCATCGACTTTGTCTAACTTATAAGCTAACTGTGCACGTCTATTTAATGTCGAGACTGATAGTGAACTAAAATATATATGATTAACGGTAATGACAATTGATTTCGCTTCTTCATAAGAACTATCTGAGACATTACCTTTATCCCTTTGCTTAAAAATCATCTCTTCAATTATCGATGAGGAGTTAAATAAATTATAATCAATAATCGACACCACATCTTCGGATTGAATGACATTTTCATCGCCAATATGTATAAACAACGTTCATCCTCACCTTTCCTCAACTAATTGACCATTATGGATTGTGTATATTTCTGCTTGACTTATGGTGTCATGAGCTATTCCATCAACACTTGTAGTCGTTACAAATGTTTGAACCTTACCTTGAATTGTATTAAGAAGATGTGACTGCCTATAATCATCCAATTCACTTAATACATCATCCAATAATAAAATCGGATACTCACCAACTTCTTCGTAAATAAGTTCAATTTCAGCAAGCTTTAATGACAGTGCTGTTGTTCGTTGCTGCCCTTGAGAACCGAACGTTTGAACATTTTTCCCATTCACATTAAAAATTAAATCATCACGATGAGGCCCAACTAAGGTCGTTCCTCTATCGATCTCTTTAGACTCTATTTGATCGAAATGTTCCTCTAAAACTACTTTTATTTTCTCCGAATCCATGTCTTCTGATACATCTACACTAGCGTCGTAATCAATTGTCAAATCTTCATAACCTCTACTAATTCCTTCATGAATCGGTTGAGCCCATTTCCTAAGCTTCTGCAAAAATAAAAAGCGCCTTTCTAGAATAAGAGCCGCATGTTCAATAAGTTGATCCGTATAGACTCTTAACATCGTAGGATCAGCTTGCTTTTGTCTTTGTAAATCCTTTAATAAAGCATTACGTTCTTTTAAGATTCGTTGATATTGACCTAAGTGATAAATATAGACAGGCTGGGTTTGTCCAATCTCCATATCGAAGAACTTACGCCGTTCAGATGGACTTCCCTTTACTAAGTTCAAATCCTCAGGAGCAAACATTACGACGTTCATCGCGCCAATGTACTCACTTAAACGTTTCTGTTCAATATGGTTGAACTTAGCTTTTTTCCCCTTACTTGAAAAAATCACTTCAAGTGGAAAACTTTGATTCCGTTTAAAAACCCTACCCTCTATTTTACCATACTCTGCATCCCATTGGATTAATTCTTTATCTCGAGGGGTCCGGTGCGATTTAGTGAAGGCTAAGACATAAATAGCCTCCATCAAATTAGTCTTTCCTTGTGCATTTTCCCCGATGATGACATTAATTTTTTTATTAAAATTAACTGATAGTTTGTCGTAATTACGATAATTGGTGAGTGTTATTTCCTCGATATACATGAAGTGACTCCTCTAACAATCCAACTTTATTCAGATGCTTGTCCAACTTGAAATGTTCCAACTTCCTCAATTTCTATAACATCATTCACTTTAAGTTTACGACCTCTACGATCATCTAACTCTCCGTTTACATATACATCGAATTCTTTAAGAAATACTTTCGCCATTCCACCAGAATCAATAATGTTTGCTAATTTAAGGAATTGTCCAAGTGTAATTTCTTGCGTATCTATTTCTATAATTTCAGGCATTTTTTCACCTTCTTTTCCAACCTAACGTCATATTATTATTTTACTAAATATTTCGCTTTAAGAAAAGCACAAGGAAAGGTATTATTTCTTATTTAATATATGCTCTATTCCTAGTTTGGACGAATTGTCCACAGGTTAATCTTTTTAAAATTAATTACTTATTACGAATGAGTTATACACATGTGAATGAATTTAAATGTAAACTTTAACTTTTTGTTGATAATGTGATTCGCTATCGGTGGACGCTTTCTGCAAGTTATACCTCAACAAGAATCAAAATAAAACCGCACTATGACTAAATGCTTTAACCATAGTACGGTTGAATAATATTTTTAGTTTGTTGGTTGTTTAATAAGTTCTTACTGGTGTGATCAGTTGTAAGATTTGGTCATCGTCTTCTTCAGGACGGATGACAAATGGACGCATTGCGCCTGTGAAATTAATAGACACTTGTTCAGTATCAATTGCCTTCAATGCATCAATCATATACTTCGCATTGAACGATATCTTTAAATCCTCTCCATCAATTGAATGAGTTACTAAGGTTTCTTCAACATGACCGATTTCTGGAGAATGACTAGTAATTTGAATTGTATTTTGATCTTTAGTCACTAACTTAACAATGTTATTTCGATTATCTTTTGCTAACAAGCTTGCACGATCAATTGAATCAATTAAATCCTTTGAATCTACTTTGACAACTGTTTTGCTTTGGTTAGGAATCAAACGTGATGTTTCTGGATAATTACCATCTAGTAAACGAGATAAGAAGAATAAGTTCTTAGTTCTAAATAAAATTTGATTATCTGTAACACTGACTTGAATCGTTTCCTGTGTATCATCAAGAATTTTATTTAATTCACTCAAGCTTTTACCTGGAATAACGACATTATTAAATGTTAAGTGATCTGCATCTGTCATGGAAATTTTTCTTGATGCTAGACGATGTGAATCAGTTGCAACTAATTCTAAAAGGTCATTTTCTAATTTAATATGAACTCCCGTTAGAATTGGCCTTGTTTCAGATACAGATACCGCGAAGTTTGTTTGACGAATCAACATTTTTAATAAGTCAATTTGTAAATCAAAGCTATTATCAGTATGTAATACAGGAAGTTGTGGAAATTCTTCAGCATCTTGACCGTTTAATTTAAATTCAGCATGTCCAGATGTGATTTGAATGTTTAAATCTTCATCAATATTCATTTCAACTTGATTATCAGGTAATTTACGAATAATTTCTGGTAAGAATTTAGCTTGTACAACAATTTGACCTGGTTCAAGATCATGAATGTTTACAATTCCATCCTCTTCAACTGGAATTACAGATTCAATTGTAATATCTGAGTTACTACCAGTTAACTTAACACCTTGATCATTCGCTTCAATTTTGATTCCAGATAGAATTGGAATTGTAGGTTTTGATGATACAGCCTTCATAACATTTTGGATACTGTTCATTAATGGTTCGCGTTCAATTAAGATTTTCATAATGCCCTCCTAAATACAGTAGTCATATATATTTATTTTTTTTATAAAGAATAGTAATAATCGTAATAGGTACTGTGAATTTGTGTATAACTGCTTTAAAGTGTTCTGATGTGGAGTTATTCACATGTGGATAAACTGTTCATAAATGTGCACAACTTATCTACATTATCTACATGTTCACAACTAATGAGATTTAATCGTTTCAATCAAATCATCAATTTCACGTTGTAATTGTAAATCATCAGCCATCATTTTAGAGATTTTTTCATGAGCATGAATAACAGTTGTATGATCACGCCCTCCAAATTCTTCCCCAATCTTCGGTAAAGAGAAATCAGTTAACTCTCGTGATAAATACATAGCGATTTGACGAGGGAAGGCTACTGACTTCGTTCTTTTTTTAGCTGCAAAATCTTCTAACCGTACATGATACTTTTCACCAATGACTTCTTGGATCCCTTTAATAGTGATTTCTTTTGGCTTACTATTTGGAATGATATCTTTTAAGGCATTAGCAGCTAAAGCAGCGTCAATATCTTCATTTACTAAAGAAGAGTATGCAACAACACGTATTAACGCTCCTTCTAATTCACGAATGTTTGTATCAATTTGATTAGCAATATAAAGCATCACTTCATTAGGTATATCAAGGCCATCAGCTTTCGCTTTTTTTCGTAAAATAGCAATTCTAGTTTCTAAATCTGGTGGTGTAATATCTGTAATTAGACCCCATTCAAAGCGGGAACGTAGTCGATCTTCTAGTGTTGGAATTTCTTTTGGTGGTCGATCGCTTGAAATAACAATTTGCTTATTTTCTTCATGTAATGTATTAAACGTATGGAAAAATTCTTCTTGAGTTTGTTCTTTTCCGGCTAGGAATTGAATATCATCGATTAATAGTACGTCCACATTTCGATATTTATTGCGGAAATCTATTGCTTTATTATCACGAATTGAGTTAATAAACTCGTTCGTAAATTTTTCTGATGTCGTATAAACAACACTAGCTGATGGGTTATGTTCGAGTACATAATGTCCAATAGCGTGCATTAAGTGTGTTTTACCAAGTCCTACGCCACCATAGATGAATAATGGATTATAAGCTTTCGCTGGAGCTTCTGCAACAGCTAATGAGGCTGCATGAGCGAAACGGTTACCTGAACCAATAACGAATGTTTCGAAAGTATATTTCGAGTTCAGCATGGTTTTCGATGACGAATCATTGTTTTTTAATTGATTCATTTTTTTAACTGGTTGTTTCTGAGGTTCATCGATATCTTCTGTTTCTGGAATAATGAATTTAGGTTGTAATTCAGCTCCAGTAATATCATAAATCGTTGATGAAATAAGTTTAGAATAACTATTCTCAAGCCAATCTCTTGCAAATTCATTAGGAGCGGCGATCACGATTTGGTCCTTTTCGATGAACTTAGCTTCTGTCGATTTAAGCCATGTATCAAAGCTTGGTTTACTGACTTTTTTCTCTATTTCTGATAAAGCTTTAGTCCATATTTCTGATATATTCTCCAACTAGTTCACTCCCTTAGTTCTAAAAAACTACAAATCAGAGGCCAAAATAAAAAAACACATATGTGGATAATCATAAACCGGTGTTACAAAGTTTATATACAAATATCGACAAAATCCACAATTATGTGCATAAATACTTAAACATGATGTGATTAACTATCCACAAACTATTCACAACCTGTGGAAAACTTATATCACTAATAACGTTATCCACGAGTTAAACAACATAATCATAGCAGAAAATGTCGTTTATTTCAATGTTTTAATTAACTTATCCACATCTACTACAGATATGTTTAAAAATATTGTCCACAGGTGTCGAATTTGTGGGTTTCTTGTCAATTAACAGTGTGGATAAAAATTTAAGTTAAGTAATCTATTCTAATAGTTTGTGGATAATTTTTCTCTTGTAAAATAGTCGAATATGAATTACAATGTAAGTTGCGTTGCTGATTTGACAATAAGCGTTACATTTTATATACTAATTTGGACTGTTTTTTGAAGGAAACGAACAACGTGTATAGATCTTCAGGAGGTGTTAAACATGAAACGCACTTATCAACCAAATAATCGTAAAAGAAGTAAAGTTCACGGATTCCGTGCTAGAATGAGCTCTAAAAATGGACGTAAAGTTCTAGCTCGCCGTCGTAAAAAAGGAAGAAAAGTACTTTCTGCTTAGGCCACTGAAAATTAATCAGTGGTCTTTTTTCACTTTTAGAATTGTGGATTTAGTATCATGCTAATGACATAGATCAGAAAGATTGGAAGAAACATTGTTATGAAGAAAGCGTATCGTATTAAGAAAAATGAAGAGTTTCAAAAAATCTTAAATAATGGACAATCTTTCGCTAATAGGCAGCTTGTACTTTATTATTTACATAAGGAAGGTCAAACACATTTTCGTGTTGGATTATCAGTAGGGAAGAAGATAGGTAATGCTGTAAAGCGGAATGAAGTTAAAAGATACTTGAGGCATGCTCTCATTGAATTAGAAGATCAAATAAACCCCAACTATGATTTAGTCATTATTGCTAGAAAGCCTACTAGTAGTATGGGTTTTTTTGAGATTAAAAAGAGTTTATCACATGTTTTGAAACGATCTAACATATTTCGTCAATAAATGATTGAATTTCTTATGGTAAAAGTATTGAAAGAAGTGCTAAAATACTTAATAGAGTTTAATAAAATATATAAACCATTATAATGGTTAGTAGTTTGTCGATTTGTTAGGAGGAAATTTAGAGTGCGCAAAAAGATTATACTTATAATAGCGTTAATAGGTTTAGCAATCTTTTTATCCGGCTGTATGGATATAAATCAAGACCTTACGAATGATACAAAAGAGGGGATCTGGGAAGAGTATTTTGTATGGCCTTTAATTTCTTTAATTGAATTTATTGCGGAAGATATATTTAACCATGGTTATGGTGCTGCGATTATTATTGTTACGATTTTACTTCGTACATTAATTCTTCCATTAAATATTAAACAATTAAAATCATCTCAGGCAATGCAACTATTGCAACCAGAGATACAGAAGTTAAGAGAAAAGTATTCATCAAAAGACCAACAAACTCAACAGAAGTTACAGCAAGAAACTATGGCATTATTCCAAAAACATGGTGTAAACCCATTAGCAGGCTGTTTACCAATTATTGCTCAGATGCCAATTTTAATAGCGTTCTACCATGCAATTGTACGTTGGGAACCTATTCGAAATTACGATTTCCTATGGTTCTCATTAGGTGAGCCAAGTATTATTTTAGCTTTAATTACAATGGCAACAACATTTATACAGCAGAAAATCATGATGGCAGGACAACCTGCTAGCGTGAACCCACAAATGCAAGTTATGTTATACTTATTACCATTAATGATTGGTGGATTTGCATTATTCTTCCCATCAGCATTAGCACTTTACTGGGTAGTAGGTAACTTATTCATGATCGTACAAACCATTTTTATTCGTCGTCCAATGATGAAGCAATTCGAAGAAAATCAGAAAAATGGGGGATCTAAAAAGTGAGAGAAATAACGGCTAGTGGTCAAACAGTTGAAGAAGCCAAAGAAAATGCGCTTCGTCAATTAGGTCTGACTGAAGAACAAGTCAACTTAGAAATCATTGATGAAGGTAAGAAAGGCTTACTAGGCATTTTCGGTTCAAAACGAGCTTATGTTAAAGTTCAAGAAAAAATAGATTTAGCTAAAATAGGTCAACAATATCTTCAAAATGTGTCATTAGAAATGGGAGTAGAAGTTGAGGTTAAAGTTCATGAAAAAGGTGATGAACTAGTTTATGAACTTATAGGTGATAAAATTGGACTCCTTATAGGAAAAAGAGGTCAAACTCTAAATGCCTTACAATACTTGACGCATTTAGCGGTTAACAAAGCAGATTCATCACAGTATGTTACGGTTGTCGTTGATGCTGAGAATTACCGTGAGAGAAGAAAAGAGACCCTGCATCAATTAGCTGAAAAGCTGGCAAGTAAAGCTGTTCGAACTAGCCAGAATGTAAAAATCGAACCAATGCCTTCGTTTGAACGCAAAATCATTCACACAGCTTTACATGACCACAGCGACGTTACAACTCACTCAGAAGGTAAAGATCCAAATCGCTATATTGTGATTAAGCCAAATAGATAACGTTAGATGAAAACATTCACCGATTAAGTCGGTGGATGTTTTTTTAAAGAGTTTACTACTTAATATTCGCCTTCAATTTTATCACCGTCAAAATGCTTCGCTTTCGGCAGGAACGGCCTCAACTTCCCCAAACTCACTGTCGTTCGTTTGACGTGATTTTCAGCTCGTGGTGTTCCTGCTGGAGTCTTGCATTTTGAAGGTGATAAAAACATTTAATCTTCGTATTTTATATAATATGTTCTTTTTATCTAAACTCTATTTATTTTAATACCACTGTGGTGGATGTTATTGAAAAAATTGTTAATTTGATGAGCGAAAGGCGGCGACTCCTGCGGGATAAGCACGAGTCTCGAGACCCCGCAGGATGCGCCTGCGATTACTCGTCGCAAGGGGCAAAGAAGCTTATTCGATGTATTTCCCTGGCTCGAGCCGTGCCCGCGGAAAGCGTCCGCCTGTAGCGATTCTAAAACAAATTTTGTATTAATATATAACTTTCCTTTTGCTAAGAAATATGTTAATGTTTTAAGTTAGGAAATTATGCAATCAATTTCCTATAAAGTATGCCTTGAAAGGGGTGAAGGTTGTGGAACAGGATACAATTGCTGCTATTTCAACACCGATAGGAGAAGGTGCAATTGCCATTGTTAGATTAAGTGGTGATGACGCATTTTCGATTGCCAATCGAGTGTTTAAAGGAAAAAATATCAATCAAGTGGATTCTCATACTATCCATTATGGCAATATAATAGATCCAAAAACTGACGAGTTAGTCGAAGAAGTGATGGTTACCGTGATGAAAGGTCCTAAAACCTTCACCCGTGAAGATATAATTGAAATTAATTGTCACGGAGGAATGGTTTCTGTTAATCGTGTTCTTCAGCTAGTGTTAAGAGAAGGGGCTAGGCTTGCAGAACCAGGTGAGTTTACGAAGCGTGCCTTCTTAAATGGACGTATTGATTTATCACAAGCTGAAGCAGTTATGGACCTAATTCGAGCTAAAACAGACCGTGCAATGAACGTTGCTATTAAGCAAATGGACGGTCGATTATCAGAACTAATTCGAAAACTACGTCAAGAATTAATTGAAACAGTTGCACACGTAGAAGTTAATATAGATTATCCAGAATATGATGATGTAGAAGAAATGACACATGATATGCTGATTGATAAAGCAGGTTATGTTAAAAAAGAAGTACAAAAAATTCTACAAACAGCTAAACAAGGTAAAATTCTAAGAGAAGGTATCGCAACAGCGATTATTGGAAGGCCAAATGTTGGTAAATCTTCTCTATTAAATAAACTAGCACATGAGAACAAAGCAATCGTAACTGATATCCCTGGTACAACACGTGATGTCATAGAAGAGTACGTGAATGTTAGAGGCGTTCCGTTACGGCTGATTGATACAGCTGGAATTCGTGAGACGGAAGATATTGTTGAAAAAATAGGTGTCGATCGTTCACGACAAGCACTTAAAGAGGCAGATTTAATTTTACTCGTATTAAATGGTAATGAAGAGTTCACGAAAGAAGATGCTGCTTTGTTTGAAGCTGCTGAAGGTATGGATGTTATTGCTCTTGTTAATAAGACAGACCTTGATCAAAACATTGATATGGATGCCGTTTATGAAGCCGCAAATGGTGCGCCAGTCATTACGACTTCACTTTTACAAGAACAAGGTATTGATGAGCTAGAAGAAGCCATTGCTAATACGTTCTTTGATGGTGAATTAGATTCTGCTGATTTAACGTACGTTTCAAATGTTCGTCATATTCAACTGCTTGAGCAAGCAGAGTCAGCCTTAAATGATGCATTAAACGGTATTGAAGCAGGGATGCCACTCGATCTTGTTCAAATTGATATTACAAGAACTTGGGAATTATTAGGTGAGATTATCGGTGATAATGTTCATGAATCATTAATAGATCAGTTATTCTCTCAATTCTGTCTTGGAAAATAACATGTTTAGATATAGTTAATTAACAAAAAAAGGAGGTAAAGCTCATGTATAATGCAGGACAATATGATGTTATTGTCATCGGTGCGGGTCATGCAGGTGTTGAAGCAGGTTTAGCAGCTGCTAAACGTGGTGCGAAAACACTTATGCTGACTCTTAACCTTGATTTAATAGCATTTATGCCATGTAACCCATCAGTTGGTGGACCTGCTAAAGGCGTCGTCGTGCGTGAAATCGATGCCTTAGGTGGCCAAATGGGTAAAACGATTGATAAAACGCATATACAAATGCGCCTATTAAATACAAGTAAAGGTCCAGCTGTTCGTGCTTTGCGTGCTCAAGCTGATAAGGTCCTTTATCAACAAGAAATGAAAAAAGTAATAGAAAATCAAGAAAACTTAACACTTCGCCAAGGAATGGTTGATGAGTTAATTGTGGAAGATGGTGTGGTAAAAGGCGTATTAACCGAAACTAAAGCGGCATACTACGCACCAACGGTTATTGTCACAACTGGTACGTTTATGCGCGGTAAAGTATTAATTGGTGATATTGAATATGAAAGTGGACCAAATAATCAACGCGCGACTGTAAAACTTTCAGAACAACTAGAAGAACTAGGATTTGATATTGTTCGTTTTAAAACTGGAACACCACCACGTGTTAATAGTCATACGATCGATTATTCAAAAACTGAAATTCAACCAGGTGATGAAGAACCACGTGCGTTCTCATACGAAACAACAGAATATATAACAGATCAAATTCCTTGTTGGCTAACGTATACAGGGGAATTCACTCATCAAATTATTGATGAAAATTTATCACGTTCGGCAATGTATTCAGGTGCAGAGCGTGGTACAGGGCCAAGGTATTGTCCATCAATAGAAGATAAAATTGTACGCTTTAATGACAAACCACGTCACCAAATTTTCTTAGAGCCAGAAGGTCGTAATACTGAAGAAGTTTATGTCCAAGGACTTTCAACTTCATTACCTGAAGATATTCAAAAACGTCTTCTTGAGACCATTCCTGGTCTTGAAAAAGCAGAAATGATGAGAGCAGGGTATGCGATCGAGTATGATGCCATTGTACCAACTCAATTATGGCCAACACTTGAAACGAAGAAAATAGAGGGTCTTTTTACAGCTGGTCAAATTAACGGAACATCAGGTTATGAAGAAGCGGCTGGTCAAGGTATTATGGCAGGTATTAATGCAGCAGCAAAAGCTCTTGATAAAGATTCACTCATTTTAGATCGCTCACAAGCTTATATTGGTGTATTAATTGATGACTTAGTAACAAAAGGTACAAATGAACCTTATCGTTTACTAACATCACGTGCCGAATATCGCTTATTACTACGCCACGATAATGCAGACCTACGTTTAACTGACATCGGTTATGAATATGGCTTAGTGACAGAAGAACGCTATGAACAATTTACAACTAAAAAACAATTAATTAATGCTGAAGTAAAACGTCTAAAATCTCATATTATTAAGCCGAATGAGGAAGTTCAACAGCTAATTGAAGATTTAGGCGGATCACCACTTAAGGATGGTGTGCGTGCATCTGATTTACTTCGTCGTCCAGAAGTTAAGTATGATCATATTAAACAGCTTGTTCCGAGTGACCAAGACCTACCAGCAGACGTAGAGGAACAAGTTGAGATTATTGTTAAATATGAAGGTTATATTGAGAAATCAATGCAACAAGTGGATAAAATGCGTAAAATGGAGAATAAACGCATCCCGGAACACATTGATTATGATGATATTCAAGGAATTGCGACTGAAGCTAAAGAGAAGCTGAAGAAAGTTCGTCCATTATCTGTAGGGCAAGCTTCTCGTATTTCAGGGGTTAACCCATCAGATGTTTCGATTTTATTAGTTTATATTGAACAAGGTTTACGTTCACAAGCTTCTAATGAATAGAGGATGTTTATGAAAATAAAAGAGTTTACAGAAGAACTAAATAAACATGGTATTCAATTAACAGAAGAACAACTGAAACAATTCGAAACTTATTTTGAAGTTTTAGTTGAGTGGAATGAAAAAATGAACTTAACCGCCATTACGGATCGAGAAGTTGTTTATCTAAAACACTTTTTCGATTCAATTTCTGCTGCTTTCTATTTCGATTTTAATAAAGTTGAAAGTGTGTGTGATGTAGGTGCAGGAGCGGGATTTCCTTCAATCCCGCTCAAAATTATATACCCTCATTTAAATGTGACGATAGTTGATTCTCTAAAGAAACGTATTACGTTTTTAAACCATTTAGCAGATCAACTTAATTTAAATGGAGTTGCCTTTTATCACGATAGAGCTGAAACATTTGGTAAGAACAAGAAGTTTCGTGAAACCTTTGATGTTGTAATGGCACGAGCAGTGGCTAGAACATCAGTGCTAAGTGAGTTATGTTTACCATTAGTCAAACCAGGTGGGCAATTTATTATGATGAAAGCTGCTAAGTTTGAAGAAGAAAAAGAACAAGGTGACTTAGCTATCAAAACATTAGGTGGCGAGTGGAATGAGGTCCATTCCTTTGAGTTACCTGTTGAAAATAGCGAACGTCATATTGCCATTGTTGATAAAAAACGTAAGACACCTAAGAAGTACCCAAGAAAACCAGGGACGCCAAATAAGGATCCAATCGAGTAGGGAATTGTCGTATTTTTAGTTATTTTGACGTAAAGTTAAATCTAGTAATCTATAAAATTCACTTCTACCAATTATAAGTTTATGGTAAAATAAAGATAGTGAATCACACATACAGTTAATCATATTAATGATAAGAAATGTAATGTTTCACGTGAAACATTACATTTTTTAAGATACATAATTAAATATTATAAGGATTCATTGAATTTTGAAGGTAGGTGCCTAAATGAGTTCGTTAAGTAAGTTATTCGGAAAAAATGAACCGAAAAACGAAGAAAGCTATAACAACGAAATAGTTGAACTACCAGTTAAAGATATTCAACCCAATCAATATCAGCCACGCACCATTTTTGACGACAAGAAAATCGATGAATTAGCCCAAACGATTAGGACACATGGGATAATTCAACCGATTGTTGTGCGTAAAACTGAAGGTGAGTCGGGTTATGAACTCATTGCTGGTGAAAGAAGATGGAGAGCGGTTCAAACATTAGAGTGGGAAAATATCCCCGCAATCGTAAAAGACATGACCGACACTCAAACTGCATCGGTGGCTCTAATTGAGAACTTACAACGTGAAGAACTCACAGTCATTGAGGAAGCAATCGCATACGATCAATTGCTTCAGATTCATGGATTAACACAAGAGGCATTAGCTCAACGCTTAGGGAAAAGTCAATCAACGATCGCTAATAAATTGCGACTATTGAAACTGCCAAGTGTGGTGCAGCAGTCTATTTTAAATAAAGAGATTACAGAACGTCATGCACGAGCGTTAATAGCTTTAAAAGAACCAGAGCTACAAGAGAAAGCTTTAACTGAAATAATTGCAAAACAATTAAATGTTAAACAATCTGAAGAGTATGTGAAATTACTACTAAACCCTGAAGAAAAGACGCCTAAAAAGAAGAAGCCACAAGTTAAAGGCGTTAATAAAGACGTGCGCATTGCATTGAATACGATTAGACAATCTTTAAGTATGGTTAAAGACACTGGTATGGATGTTGAAACAGAGGAAAATGACTCTGATGAGTTTTATGAAATTAAAATAAAAATACCAAAAAAATAGATATTAAGTCTTAATTTCCCATCTTTTTGAAGATGGGAGTTTTTTTCTATCATATTTATCTAACATTTCTATGGTTATCGTGATAAAATAGTAGTATTGAAAAACTTTTAGATTAGGCAGGTGACATTATGGGGAGAGTCATTGCCATTGCAAACCAAAAAGGTGGAGTAGGTAAGACAACGACTGCAGTTAACCTTAGTGCATGTCTTGCATATGAGGGGAATAAAGTCTTATTAATTGATATTGACCCACAAGGAAATGCAACAAGTGGCATTGGTATAAACAAAGGGGATATGTCCTCTTGTATATATGACGTATTAATAGAAGAAGAGGATCCAAAACTAGTTCGAGTTCCCTCGAATGTTCCCAACTTGGATGCGATTCCAGCAACTATACAATTAGCTGGTTCTGAAATAGAACTAGTACCTACGATTTCTAGAGAATTAAGATTAAGAAAGTCTTTAGAAAATGTAAGAGATGAATATGATTACATTATTATTGATTGCCCGCCATCTTTAGGGTTATTGACTTTAAATGCCTTAACGGCAGCAGATAGTGTCATTATTCCAGTACAGTGTGAATATTACGCTTTAGAGGGTCTTAGCCAGTTACTTAATACAGTACGTTTAGTACAAAAACGTTTGAATCAAGACCTTATGATTGAGGGCGTTTTGCTAACTATGTTAGATGCTAGAACAAATTTAGGTCTTCAAGTTATTGAGGAAGTTAAAAAGTACTTCCAAGATAAAGTCTTTAATTCAATTGTCCCTCGTAATATCCGACTTGGTGAAGCTCCAAGTCATGGTGAGCCGATCATTACATATGATCCTAAATCAAAAGGTGCAGAGATTTATTCTGAATTAGCGAAGGAAGTGATGGCAAATGGCCAGAGGGTTGGGTAAAGGTTTAGAAGAACTTTTTGGTGTAGAAGAAGAAAGTGTACAAGAAATTGAAATAAAGGATATACGTCCAAACCCTTACCAACCTAGAAAAAACTTCGAAGCTGATGCGATTGAAGAACTGAAAGATTCAATTTTGCAGTACGGTGTTCTTCAACCAATCATTGTACGTAAAGCAATCAAAGGATATGAGATTGTTGTTGGGGAAAGACGTTTCCGAGCCTCAAAAGAGGGTGGATTAAAGACAATTCCTGCGGTTGTTCGTGAGTTAACAGACGAACAAATGATGGAGTTAGCACTTCTTGAAAACCTTCAACGTGAAGATTTAAGTCCAATGGAAGAAGCAGAGGCTTATGAACGACTTATTCACGAACTTAAAATTAAACAGGATGAGTTAGCAAAACGTTTAGGTAAAAGTCGACCGCATATCGCTAACATGATGCGTTTATTATCATTGCCTGAAAAAGTACGAGCAATGATTAATAGCAAAGAATTAACGATGGGGCATGGTCGTGCTTTATTAGCGTTAAAAGAAGAAGAGGAAATGTTACTTGTTGCAGATAAAATTCGCAAAGAACATCTTAATGTTCGCCAAGTAGAAAAACTCATTACACAGTTAAATGAAAAGAAAAAGAAGAAAAAGAAAACAACTAAAAAAGATGTTTTTATATCATCTAAAGAAGCTGAACTAAGGGATTTATTTGGAACAAGTGTTAATATTCAACAAGGGAAACGAAAAGGGAAAATTGAAATCGAGTATTTTGATCAAGAAGATTTAAACAGAATACTAGAGTTAATGACTAATAATTAATTGAGAAACTCGCCGAATTAGGCGAGTTTTCTTTAAACTTAATGTTCTATATTGCTTGATTTCATAGATGTTTCACGTGAAACATCTTACATATTTATAACGAGTTAGGATGGTTATGTTGGCGTTAATGGGAGTTATCGTGAATGGTATATGTATATTATTAGGTACTTTACTAGGTTTATTTTTTACAAAGATCCCCGAAAGAATTAAAGAAACGATTATGAGTGGAATAGGATTAACTGTAATCTTAATTGGTTTATCGATGGCTTTTACGTCAGATCGTATTATTGTTGTTCTATTGAGCTTAGTAACAGGCGCCATTATTGGAGAAGGGATTGATTTGGATGAAAAACTAAATCGAATCGGTTCCCACATTGAAGTTAAATTTAAAAAGCCAGGTCAAGAATCACGTATAGCAGAAGGGTTTGTAACTGCTTCACTTATTTTTGTGATTGGAGCAATGGCGGTAGTAGGTGCTTTAGATAGTGGTTTAAGAGGAGATCATGGTATATTATATACAAAATCTATTATTGATGGATTTGTTGCATTAGTTCTAACCACAACAATGGGGTTTGGAGTTGTTTTCTCAGCTATACCTGTAGTGTTGTATGAGGGAGGAATCGCACTCTTTGCCACCCAAATTAACAATTGGTTGCCACAAGATATATTAGATTTATTTATAGAAGATATGACTTCCACAGGTGGACTTTTAATATTCGCTATAGGTCTTAATTTATTAAAGATTACTGACATAAGGGTAGCGAACTTGTTGCCGAGTTTGGTAACAGTTGGCTTTATATTATACATTTACACTCAAGTGCAGCAATTATTTTCATAGTTAAGGAGCTCAGTATTACTGAGCTCCTTTTAGTTTAAATACAGAATGATGTTGTTTCAAATGGTTGTCTGTATAATACAGTGCTTGAGCGATTTGTTTTGCCATGTTCATAACAACAGAAAGCCTAGTGTTTTGCAGAACACTAAAATCCATAAAACCACTTACGTTAACATAACCCTTGATAGATAAATGTCCAACATCAGGAAGGTCTTTTCTTACTGCTGCTCCAGGGGTTAAAGAACCAAGGCAAGTCTCAACAGAGTTTACTTTTTTCATGTTTGATAGGGCAGCATCAATGGCAATAATGAAAGGGTTAAAATGTTGTTCGTGTATGTGTAGAATCGTTTCCTCTAAGTTCTTAGCATGTACAGGATCGTCAATCGTTCCATATACATGAAGTTTAGAGATCGGTTTATGTGTTAAGTAGTGACCTACAAATGGTCCTAAACTATCTCCAGTAGAACGATCGGTTCCAATACATAAAATAACGGTCGGTTGATCATGGGGGACATGTTGCTTAATGAAATGAAAAAGATTATGACTGAATTGTGTGTGCTCAATACTTAGATTAATAGAGTTTGGATTATCATTGAATAAAGTCATACTTCAGACCCCTTGTACATATTTTTACTAGTATATGGCGTATTTGTTTTAGATATACATAAGGGGTTGAAGAAATGCTAGCAGGATTAAAATGGATTGGATTAATTGTAGCAACAATGATTGGTGCTGGTTATGCTTCAGGTCGAGAAATATGGGAATTTTTTGGCCATGAAAGTGGACTAGCTATTTTATTATTTACGGTTATGTTTATCATTAGTTGTATTGTTGTCTTGACGATTAGTTACGAACTGAAGACAGAACACTACTTACCAGTTCTGCAAACATTAGTAGGGAAGAAGTTTGCTAATTTTTATGACTGGGGGATTTTATTATACTTATTTACCATGTTATTTGTGATGATCTCAGGTAGTGGGGCAACAGTCCATATATTAGAGTTACCCTATTTCTTAGGTGTTATTTTAATTATTATACTATTAATAGTAGTCATTCCTTATGGGATGGATGGGATTTTATCTATAAATCGTTTTTTATTACCGCTGTTAATAGTTGGATTAACCATTGTATTAATTATGTTTATTTACCATGAAAGGGTACCATTGATCTTTCATTATATTAAACAATCTAACTGGGCATCTTCCATACCATTTACATCATTAAATATAGTGCCGTTAATAGCAGTGATTGGGGCCATAGGCAAAGAAATTGAGGGAAAAGCAGAAATTTATGTGGCGAGTATTGGCAGTGGGCTTATTTTAGGTGTTATTTCGTATTTATATAACATTAGTTTAATTCATGTTTCAGATCAGTTATTCTTTTATGAGATTCCATTGTTTGCGATACTAAATGGTTATCCAATCCAAATGTTTTTTATTATGTCACTACTGTTATGGTTTGCAATCTATACTACAGCTATAACTAGTTTATTCGGTTTAATTGCTCGAATTAAAGAGTACTTTAAATGTAACAAAGGCGTCTTAGGTGTATTATTAATTTTAGCAGCTGTTCCGTTTACATTAGTAGGATTTTCGAATTTAATTAGCTATTTATACCCTTTATATGGAATTGTAAATATATATGTTTTAGCAATGATTTTACTTTTCCCAATTCTAAGACGAGCCAATGAAAAGAAAATCTGATAAAATAACGTTGTAAATAAAAGAAGGGAAGGGATGGTTACTATGGTTGAACAAAAGTTTGACTTAAATGATGTTGTTGAGATGAAGAAACCCCATCCATGTGGTGCTAATGAGTGGAAAATCATTCGTATGGGTATGGATATCCGCATAAAATGCCAAGGTTGCAACCATAGTGTATTAGTACCGAGAAAGAAATTCGAAAAAAAGTTAAAAAAAATTATTCAAAAAGCAGACTAAAAAATGTTTCACGTGAAACATTTTCGAATTTTCTTCTATATTTTCGTTCAAACAGAGGCAAAATTGCCTTTGTTTTTTTATTTTCTTTATAACTTGTGTTTTTATCTTCATAAATCTATAATTGTTATGGACTAATCTTGTAGGTTGGGTACGGAATTGAAGGAGTGTAAAAATATATGTCATTAACTGCTGGAATTGTTGGTTTACCGAACGTTGGTAAATCGACGTTATTTAACGCGATAACACAAGCTGGTGCATTATCAGCTAACTATCCATTCGCGACGATAGACCCGAATGTAGGAATTGTAGAAGTGCCAGACCATCGTCTTCAAACATTAACAGAGATGGTTACCCCGAAAAAAACAATTCCAACGTCTTTTGAATTCACAGATATCGCTGGAATTGTTGAAGGGGCTAGTAAAGGTGAAGGCTTAGGTAACCAATTTTTATCTCATATTAGACAAGTTGATGCGATTTGTCATGTTGTACGTTGTTTTGAAGATGAAAATATCACGCACGTATCTGGACGGGTGGATCCTATTTCAGACATCGAAACAATTAATTTAGAGTTAATTTTAGCCGACCTAGAGACCATTATGAAACGCTATGAAAAAGTAGCAAAATTGGCTAAACAAAAAGTGAAAGATGCACAGTTTGAGTTTGAAATTTTAGAAAAGCTTAAAAATGCTTTTGAAAATGAACAGCCAGCACGTGCATTAGAATTTACAAAAGAACAAGAGAAGTACGTCAAGCAACTACACCTACTAACTACTAAGCCGATCTTATATGTTGCTAATGTTGGTGAAGATGAGCTTCTAGATGTAGATAACAACGAAAATGTACAAAAGGTTAAAGAGTATGCCGCGAATGAAGGGGCAGGCGTTATTGTTGTTTGTGCAAAAGTTGAATCTGAAATTGCGGAACTAGAAGGAGAAGAAAAAGAAGAGTTTTTACAAGAACTTGGCATAGAGGAATCAGGGTTAGACCAATTAATTAAGGCGTCCTACGACATGCTAGGGTTGGCAACTTATTTCACAGCTGGTGAGCAAGAGGTTAGAGCATGGACTTTCAAGAAAGGAATGACAGCCCCACAAACAGCTGGAATCATTCATACTGATTTTGAACGTGGGTTTATCCGTGCAGAGACGGTTTCTTATGATGATTTAGTTGAGGCTGGTTCAATGGCTAAAGCAAAAGATGCTGGTAAAGTTCGATTAGAAGGTAAAGAATATATCGTCCAAGATGGCGATGTAATACATTTCCGTTTTAACGTATAATTAATAGGGTTAAATTAATAGTTGTTAGTAGAGGTTATTTTTGATATAATACTTTATTGTGAGTAATTAGATTTACTCCTTGCTCCATATTATTCTATGGGGCCGCAAAGTCCAAGAGGAGGTGAAGACGGATGACTAAATACGAAATCATGTATATCATCCGCCCAGATGTTGAAGAAGAAGCTCGTAAAGCTGAGATTGAGCGTCTTCACAACGTGTTAACAGATAATGGCGCGGAGATTACAAATGTTGATGAAATGGGTCAACGTCGTCTTGCGTATGAAATTAACGATTACCGTGATGGTTACTACGTTGTTGTTAATTTCGAAGGCGATTCTACTGCAGTAGACGAATTCGGTCGTACAGCTAAGTTCTCTGAAGACGTAATTCGTCATATGGCAATTCGCGAAGACGATCAATAAGGAGTGTTTGATGTGTTAAACCGAGTAGTTTTAGTTGGAAGATTAACAAAAGACCCTGATTTACGTTATACGCCAAACGGAGTAGCAGTTGCGAACTTTACATTAGCTGTAAACCGACCTTTCTCTAATCAGCAAGGAAATCGTGAGGCTGACTTCATTAACTGTGTTATATGGAGACGCCAAGCAGAGAATCTTGCGAATTATATGAAGAAAGGGAGCATGGTAGGTGTAGACGGTCGTATCCAGACTCGTAGTTTCGATGGTCAAGACGGGAAACGCGTATTCATTACGGAAGTCGTAGCAGAGAGCGTTCAGTTCTTAGAATCAAAAGGGTCATCTCAAGGTGGACAGAACATGCAAGGAAGTCCAGCTCCGAACACATCAAACCAAGGTGCGCCAAATCAAAATCAAGGCGGATTCGATCAGTCTCAACAAGACAACAATCCATTTGAAGATAAAGGTGAGCCGGTAGACCTATCAGATGACGATCTACCATTTTAATCAATTATTGTAATCAAAGGAGGGTTATCAGATGGCACGTCGTGGACGTAAGCGTAGAAAGGTGTGTTATTTCAAGTCGAACGGAATTACACACATCGACTATAAAGATGTTGATTTATTAAGACGTTTCGTTTCTGAGCGTGGTAAAATTTTACCTCGTCGTGTAACAGGAACTTCTGCTAAATATCAACGTAAATTGACTAAAGCAATCAAACGCGCTAGACAAATGGCTTTATTACCATATGTTAGCGAATAATAAACTAAATAAAACGACTTACCTCTTATGGGTAAGTCGTTTTTTATATGAGATCTTAACCATTTGATACATCACGTACGTTATTTATCTCGTTCGTAATAGCGGTTAATAGGTCAATGGTTCTTTCAATGTTGTCTTTATGACTAATTGCCTCAATTTCAAAGGCATCTTCTGAATAAAACAACTCTTCTATTTCTTTTTGTTTTCTTTTAATAGTAGTAGTTAAAGTGTTTAGCTTTACGTCATTTGAAATTTTGCCTTCAGCTAGGTCTTTTATAAACTTTTCCACTATAAATAGTTGTTGGTGTATAGCGTATGCATTTCGCGAATCTTTTAAATTTAAACTGTTATATATATTTGCTTTGATTTCGTTTAAGTTGTGGGCTTCTCTTTCCAGCGAAGACAAGTAACGTTCTTTTTCATGAGATTCGCCATGTTGTTCTATTATATTTGCTGTGTTATGTAAGCTTGTATTAAGACTAGTGAATTCACTCCTAATGTTTTGGTTAATCGTGCGGTTCATATCATTGGCTTGATTTTGAATAACAGAGGATTTATAAATAAAATAAACGTTAGAAATAATTAAGATCACAACTAAACCAACCAGTATATTTTTGCTCACAAAAATTCCCCCAAATTGACTTCAATTATTGATAGTGTAACATTTTTTCCTAAACAGAACTTACAACTATTGTTTTCTTTTGCTTTAACGTATGATTGAACATAAAAATGATGTAAAATAATAATATTAGGAAAGATAGTCTAGTTTTGAATTAGAGGTGCAAGTTAATCATGAATTCTTCAAATGCAACAAAAGATGGTATCATGTATGGAGCAATTTACGTAATCTTGTTATTAACAACATTTTTTGTACCGTTCTTAGGAATATTAATCATGTTTGTGTTGCCATTACCATTTCTTGTTTATACTTATAAAAATGAGTTGAAAACCTCAGTCATTATGTTCATCATAACGCTGTTGGTAAGCTCGCTCTTTTTATTTTATATTTCACTTCCACTTACGTTATTGATGGGTCTAGGTGGAATTGCGTTAGGTTATGGATTAAAACATAAGCGAAAATCATATGAAACGTTAGCCTTAGGAACATTAGGTTACACGGTGGGGCTAGCACTAGTTTATATCATTAGTCAATTCTTGTTTCAGGTTAACTGGTCATTAGAGATTCAAAATGCAGTGGATGAAAGTCTAGCTACGTTTAACTCTTTATATGATCAGGTGGGAGAATTGTCTGAAGAAGATCAAGAGTTTTATCGTGAACAGATGTACTTAATGATTTACAAAATTCCATCTATGATGGTGATTGCAGGTTTGACATTTGCTTGGATAACACAATGGATCGGGCATAAAGTCATTAATAAAATGGAAGGAGAAACGTTAAAGTTTCCGCCATTTAGAGAGTTTACATTACCAACCTCATTAATTTGGTATTACTTTGCTGGAATTATTCTGTTGTTAATGTTTCCTTCACCAGATGATTCGTTATATTTAGTTGCGGATAATTTAACAACTCTAGCAGGTGTATTATTAGCGCTACAAGGTTTATCGTTTATTTTTTTCTTTGTATATATTAAAAAATGGCCTAAGTTCATTCCAATAATTGTTATTGTGTTATTTGTTTTACAACCATTATTACTTCTTTATCCTTTGAGAATATTAGGTATAATTGACTTAGGTTTGCAACTAAGAGATCGACTATCAAACAAGAAGAAGTAAGTCGGTCTATTGGGAGATGAGCTCATGAATGACGTTAAGGAATTAACGGAGAACAAAAGTATATGGCTCTTATACGGGCTTGCCGGTATTTTGACGGTGATCGTTATTTACTATGAATGGTTAATTGGTATTATATTAGCCGTTGTTCTAGCGGTCTTAATGTACTTTACTTACAGAACTGAAGCGCTTATTAAGCAGCGTACTGAAAATTATATATCCACGCTCTCTTATCGAGTTAAAAAGGTCGGGGAAGAAGCTCTATTAGGAATGCCTTTTGGGATTATACTATTTAATGAAGAGAATCAAATCGAGTGGGCGAACCCATTTATAAATGATTTTTTCGATAGTGAACGGTCACTTATAGGTGAAGACTTAAGTGATCTATCGGAAAGCTTAGAAGATGCAGTCAAAGATGAAGATGATGAAAAGTGGATTACACTAGGGGATCGTCGCTTTCAAGCTTTAATCAAATCAGAAGAACGATTGATTTATCTATTTGATCGAACTGAACAAATCGAATTAGAAAATTTACATGATAATGAAAGTACGATTTTAGGAGTTATTTTCTTAGATAACTATGAAGAACTGACTCAGGCGATGGATGACACGTCTAAAAGTCATTTGAACTCTGAAGTTACATCCATTTTAAATAATTGGTCTAATGACTATGGCATTTATTTAAAACGAACGTCTCAAGAGCGTTTTCTAGCCGTTATGAATAAAGAGATTTTAACGCAACTAGAAAAGACGAAGTTCGAGATTCTTGATGAAGTTCGAGAGTTAATTTCTGATCAAAATGTTCCTTTAACATTAAGTATTGGAATTGGACGTGGAACTACTGATTTACCGGAGTTAGGGGATTTGGCTCAATCAAGTCTTGATTTAGCGTTAGGACGTGGGGGAGACCAAGTAGCAATTAAAGATGAAACTGGTCGTGTGAAGTTCTACGGTGGTAAAACAAATCCGATGGAAAAGCGGACGCGCGTTCGTGCAAGGGTTATTTCACACGCATTACGTGAGTTAGTACGCGAAAGTGAAAAAGTATTAATCATGGGTCATCAGACTCCGGATATGGACTCTATTGGCTCATCTATTGGCATATTAAAGCTAGCACAACAAAATGGTAAAAAAGGGTATGTCGTTTTTGATCCTGATGGAATTAATACAGGTGTTCAAAGACTAATGGACCAAATTGGTGAACACGACACATTGAATGAATGGTTTATTACACCTGAAGATTCCCTAGACATGGTTACAAAAGATACATTAATAGTTGTTGTTGATACGCACAAACCTTCTATGGTGATGGAAGAAAGATTATTAAATAAGACAGAGCATATAGTCGTCATTGATCATCACCGTAGAGGAGAAGAGTTTATTGATGAGCCAACACTGGTTTATATGGAACCATATGCATCTTCAACTGCAGAGCTTGTAACAGAGCTATTAGAGTATCAAGATGGTCCACTCAAATTAGATGTGTTAGAAGCCACATCGTTATTAGCGGGAATCACTGTTGATACGAAATCATTCACTTTAAGAACAGGATCTCGTACGTTCGATGCTGCATCTTATTTGAGATCAAAAGGGGCAGATACAGTATTAGTACAAAACTTATTAAAAGAAGATATAGAAGTATATGTCAGACGTAGTGAGCTAGTTAAAAACGCTACAGTTTACCGAGAAGGTGTCGCAATTTCTAAAGGTTTACCAGATGAAAATTATGGCGCAATTATCATCGCACAAGCAGCTGATACACTTCTAACCATGAGTAATGTAAAGGCATCATTTGTTATTGCCAAACGTCATGATGGTAAAATAGGGGTTAGTGCTCGTTCATTAGGTGAGATTAATGTTCAAGTAATCATGGAGAAAATGAACGGGGGCGGTCATTTAACTAATGCGGCCACACAGCTAGAAGATACCACTCTTGAACAAGTCGAAGAACAACTAAGAGGTATCATTGAAGAGTACTTTGAAGGAGGGGACGAAGAATGAAAGTCATATTCGTAAAAGATGTTAAAGGTAAAGGTAAAAAAGGTGAAGTTAAAAACGTGTCAGAAGGTTATGCACGTAATTATCTTCTTAAAAATAACTTGGCTGTTGAAGCGACAAAAGGAAACTTAAAACAGTTAGAGGGTCAAAAGCAAAAAGAGAAAGAAAAAGAACAAGAAATTCTAAATGATGCAAAAAAATTAAAAGATCAATTAGAAGATATGACTGTTGAATTAACAGCGAAATCAGGTGATGGAGGACGCTTATTCGGCTCAATCACTAGTAAACACATCGCTGATGAATTAAAGAAAAACCATAACATAAAAATTGATAAACGAAAGATTGAACTGGACGATCCGATTCGTAATCTAGGCTTTACAAATGTACAAGTTAAATTGCACCCAGAAGTAACAGCAACACTCAGAGTACACGTTAAAGAAGCTTAATTGGAATTGTTCCGCGTAAAGACCTGCGGTGGTATGTCAACAAAGAAATAATTAAATATTTGATTATCAAGGTTCAGATTTCTTAAAAAAGGCATTACGAAACTAGACCAGTAAATATTTGGTAATTACTGGAATTATTTAAA
>NZ_JBQQCO010000016.1:0-77446 GCF_052246295.1 Piscibacillus sp. B03
GATTTCGAATATAAATCAGTTCAAACCCTTCCGCTTCTAATGCGGTTTTGACCAAATCCAGCCTAAATGTATCGGCCACGATTCTGTTAACCCCGTAATGTTCACGCATTTCCACAAACCAATCAACAATGTGTTTAATATTAATGACCGGTTCATCAATGATTGTTAATAAACCCTCTTTTTCCCAATCGTATATCGGTGGATTTAATTCAACAGCATCTAAAAATCCTTTTCGAATAAAAGAATGTGTTTTCCAAACATAATCATCACCAACTTTAAACAACAGTCCAACAGCAGCAAAATCTCGAATAGAGGCGAAATCTAGACCCCCAACAGCTGTACGATGTTTTAACTCTGGGAATGGTCGGTTAGTAGCTTCGATTTCCTCCCAAGTAGCAACGGAAGTGGTTAGATCCGTAGCTGGTGTATTCATTCGCTTTGTCATAAAACGAATTCTTGCTGAGGGTTTTGAGTTTCCGAGCGAAATATATTGACGTTTAACGGTTCTAAATAATTCTTGAGCGTATTCACCCAATGGAGGATGAAACATTGGATTAGCTTTTTGCCAACATGATTCATCATCCAACTCTTTTTCATTATCTAAACAAGCCATAAATACAAATATATGATCTTCTGGTGCTTCACCCTTAAGGACACGAATAGCTCGTTCTTTTAGATCGTCTAAATAACCACCACGAACAAACCCGTCCGTTGTGATAAAGAATTCTCTGGCATGTTTGACCTTACCTAAACCAGAAGAAAACACATCAACGATAGCTGAATCTTCATATTCATGAACCTCATCATAAATAACACAGCCATCACGTAAACTATCTTTTGTTTTGGCATTAGATGTATGAAATTTTAAAATGCTTCCATTTGTCTTGCTTTCAATTTCTGACCTGGTATGGCGAAACAGAGATTGTAACACACCATTCTTACCATCACGTTCAATAACATCAAATACTTCTTTATGAGACGTTTTCGCTTGGTCCTCGCTATTGGCCACAATTGATACATTATAATTTTCAATACCATGAAGATCGCTTATAAAAAAATGCGTTAATGATGAAATCAAACCATTTTTACCAGCACCTCTTGCCATATACAAAAAGAACTGTTCAAAAAATGGATGATGTCCCTCTTTGTAATATAAAAAGACAAATGCTGTTATAAATTTTTGGAATGGCTGTAGCTTAAAATAGTTTTTTTCTGTAAAAGCGATATAACGTTCATGAGTAACTTCATCAAAGTAAAGATCGTTTCGATTGAGGACATGATTTTTCAGATATGAAAATAAAAGAACCAAATACTGACTGACTTTAATCTTGCCAGTCTTGTATTGGTTCATATAAAACTCAACGTGTTTATTTTTCAGTTTCATGTTAGATCAAATCGCTTGCTGAATACTGTTTATTTTTATTTTCGTCCCCATCGATAAAATTGAACGTTCGTTCGATATTGATTATGGCAGCATTTACTTTGTTCATCTCGCTAATTAGAGGGTGGGATTTTACAAATGATTGACTAGCGTTTTTGATCGTGATTGACACACCCTCTTCTTTGACGGTTTTGGCCATCCGTCTATACATCTCAATATTCTTTAAGTACCTACCAACTTTTTCGACTTCAACAGGATCGGATGTATCGATCCTAGACATCAAATGATCCTTGATTTTATCGGTGCTCACATCGATTCTTAATTTGTTCGTCACACATGCCCACCCCCCTCACGTGAAATTTTCGGAAAAAAGTTGGTTAATCGAGCCCCCTGCACCGGTGCCCCCGATCGAAAAAATCGCGAAACTTTTTGGGCGGGGGTCTACCACCATTCATCATCCCACTTTGGTTTCTTTCTCCACTTTGAATAATGAATGTACCTTCCATGCTTTTTGTTATGACACTTAACGCACTTAGTTTCTAGGTTATCAGGATCTAACGCTAGCTCTGGATAATCTTCTAACTCTTTAATATGGTCAACAACCAACATGATCTTCTTGCGTTTAGCAGACTCACTGTATTCATTTGTGTCGATTGTAACTCGTCCTTGTCGTTTGCATTCCTGGCACTCATAGTTATCACGTTTCTTAATATCTTCGCGTAATAACTTCCATGCTTTACTATCATAGAACTTACGTTTCTGTTCTCTAGTTTTATATTCAGGCATATTCATCACCACAAAAAAGACACCTCATTAAGAGATGTCTGAAATGAAATATTTGAATTTATATAATTTAAAGTTTTGCCGGTATGACTCCAATTATTTGATCAGTAAAAATTACAAATTGGTTGGAATGATAATTCCCTGTTTGACTGCTAATAGTTACATCTTCAAGTACAATAGCACATGAACCATACTTGTTATCTTTAGATTTTATACTCTCATACACTCCATTAGCTATAGAGAAAACATCAATGTCAAACTTTCCTTGTTCGTCAATTTGCTTCTTTAATTCCTTTTCTATGCCTAATTCTGATGAAAGGTCTATTTCTTTAAGTTCGAAAAATTTACCACTGATATAACCAATTGGAGTTACGAAAGTTAAATAACCTATATCTTTATTATAATTAAATTCATTTACAGCAGATGTAGCTATTTCTAACGAATTAATATAAGTTGTTTTACTATTCATTTCAATACACCCCCTTTTTCATATAATTTTCGACAAAAAGGGATATATTTCCTTCTTTATAAAAACAAAACACCCACACTAACGTAGGTGTCAAATGAACTAACTGAAGGCTGTAACAGTTAGTTTTGGGGGAATTCATCAAGAAAATTTGCAAATAAATATGTTGTCATAATTATTTGATACTACTATAGTAACACCTTTTAACTGACATGTAACTGACACGTTTATGACATGGATTGCTAGCTGTTAAACTTAATACTGTCAACGCCAAACATCAAAGCTGACAAGGTCTCACAAGCTTTATTTACATCACGATAAACGGTTCTTTCATCGATAAAGTGACATGTCGCAATTTCTTTTGCCGTCTTTTCCTCATCAGAGACATACAGCTGGTGGATGATATCATAGCGACGTTTGACTTCTGGCTTAATTGAACGCTCGCAAATTAGTTTATAAACGGCCAACATCTCATTAATGAAGTTCACCATAATTAAGGTTCGCTCTTTGCTGCGTTTAATAGCTTCAATAGCACGTTCATCCGCTTCAAGCTCTTCGATAATATCCTTGGGTCTCTCTAATTCTATTAAATCTTGTTTAACATCACGACAATGTAAGATAAACATGCGATAGTTTCTAAGTAATAATTTGATGTTTCTGAGTCGACGATCATGCTTCTCTTTCTGTTGTTTAGATTCATGTTCTCGGTAAGCTTTAATGGCTTCTTGAGAGGCTGTTTCTGTTATTAGTTTCAATTGTTTTTCAGTAATATGCATTCAAGACACCTCACTTTTAACTTTATCTATCTCGGCTTTAACCGCATCGATCAGATCATTTTGCCCTTTTTCTTTTCCTTGAAGGACTTTCAGGACTCGCTGATCAATCGTATTCTCGGCTAAAATGTGATGAACGATCACCGTTTCTGTTTGGCCTTGTCTGTCTAATCTTGCATTAGCCTGTTGGTATAGCTCTAAAGACCACGGTAGGCCAAACCACACCATGATATGGCCACCTTCTTGTAAATTTAAACCGTGTCCGGCTGATGCAGGATGAGCTAATAACATTTGAATATTTCCTTTGTTCCAATCTGCGATAACATCATCGTGATCATCTATTTGTACGGCATTTTTAAATTTCTTCTTGATTCGATCACGGTCGTGTTGGAAACTATAAAATACTAATATTGACTGCCCCTGTGCTTCTTCGACAATCGTTTCTAGGGCTTTTAATTTTCGATTATGAATTTTTTGTACGCCTTGATCTTCGTTGTAACTCGCCCCGTTAGCCAACTGTAAAAGCTTCTGAGTCAACGCTCCTGCATTATCTGCTACAATATCCCCTTCATCGAATTCAAGAATTTTTTCTTTTTGAAGCTGATTATATAAAGCTCGTTCTTTATTAGATAACTGGACGGTTACAATGTTGTCGATTCGTTCAGGTAAATCTAGATAATCTTCAGATTTCATGCTGACACATATGTCGCTAATTAACTCATATATATTTTTCTCAGCTTCAGGTCTTAACACGTACTTTTTGTGATAACCTCTTCCATTTTGAATAGGATAAAAGTAGCGCATTTTATAATATCCTTGTGTTTGACCTAACCGTTCACCACGGTCAATCAAATAAATCTGACTCCATAAGTCTAGTAGACCATTAGGTGATGGTGTTCCAGTCAAACCTACAAATCGTCGAAACAAAGGGCTTACTTTTCGTAAATGCTTAAACCGTTCTGAGTCTGGATCTTTGAATCCAGAAAGCTCGTCGACCACCAACATATCAAAAGGCAAATCCTGTTTTCTATTTTGAAAATGGTTAATCAACCATACGAGATTATCAACGTTAATGATGTAGATATCAGCATCCTTCATAAGGGATTGTCTACGTTGCTTTTCATTGCCAAGTATTTTAGAGACACGTAAATGGTTCAAATGGGTCCATTTAAAAATTTCTTGGTCCCAGGTATGCTTGGCCACTCGTAACGGTGCCACCACTAACACCTTCTCAATTTCTAGATGGTCGTAAATTAATTGTTCTACAGCTGTTAGTGTTGAAACCGTCTTACCTAAACCCATATCCAGAAACAATGCATACCTTTCATGATTAATGATCTGTTCGATGGCGTATTTTTGATACTCGTAAGGGATAAATTCCTGCGGCATTAACTCACTCCCCGTTTGCTTGAATTAGTTGATTAATAGATTCCTTGCTATCAACAACGTAAACTTGATGCCCTAAAGCTTGAAAGTCTTTTCTGCGTTTTTCCTGGAGCTTTCGTAATGTCTCACCTGGTCTTTTAACCTCGACGAAAAATAGCTTCCCTTTTGGTAAGAGGCAAAGGCGATCAGGCACTCCTGAATAACCTGGAGATTCAAACTTTAAACATAACCCTCCAAGCGACTCAATTTTTGTTTTTAAGTATCTCTCAACATCTCTTTCTCGCATGTCGTTTTTCACCTTCCAATTTTTATGTGTGGGCAAAGTGGGCGTTTTTTTACACGCATACTATATTTACGTGATTAGGCGTATAGGGGTACGTATATACTCCCTGTGTATTATTATTTATTTATATATTAAAAATGGTTAACATGGCATACACTTAGATATAAACCCTTATATAGTGCGCTTTTAAGGTGTGGGCGTGAGGTGTGGGCGTATCTTAATTTCCAACCACAACGCCCACGCTTATTATTTTATTACGCCCACACTTTTTTAACTCTGCCCACACTAAAACTTGAATACGCCCACACCTGTTTTTAGATTAAATCGTTATCATCTTCTCGAATATAAGCTCGTTGAACACCATATATTTTTCCAAATCTCAACGTTCCCTTTTTGTTGTCGTCATACTTTTTCCAACCTTCCATTCTCCGTAAGATGTCATTAATTTCTCTACGCTCTACTGCTTTAAACTGTTTAATATCATTCCCTAAACATTCGCACCAAACTTCTAAGGCACAAACACGATCTCGCTTAACGGTTCCTTTTGACTCTCCAAAATCATCGTTTAAAAACATACGACGTTCAGCTAAGTCCATATCTTCCCAGTCCTCTGGTAATAAAGTGTCCAGGTATTCCTCTACTAAACCGTACCATGGCGATTCCTCCGTATGAGCTTCTTGAATAAGTCGCATCTCTGCTTCTAAACGATCACTCAGATAAAGCGGTTCTCCTTCTTCATAATAATGCTTCGCTTCTGCCCATAACTGATCAATTTCCTCATCGGTCAAATCTGACCACCTATGTTTACGTCGTTCAGCTTTTACCGTAATTGGCCAAAAACGGCGACCGCCTGTTTTATCCTTTAAAAAGTTATCATCATTGGTCGTTCCAAAGAATATACATTGACGAGGGAACTCCTCCGTGTGGCGTCCATAAGCAACTCTAAAACGGTCCTCACGTTTTGAGATGAAATGCTTAATGGACTCCACATCTGTTTTTCTTGTAGCCGATAACTCACCTAATTCGATAATCCAAGCCCCTTGTAGTGCTTCAAAAGCTTCTTTCCCACTCATGGTTGTAAGAGAATCGCTAAACCAATTTTTCCCCATTCGGTTAATCAACATCGATTTACCAATCCCTTGAGCACCATATAACGTCACCATATAATCAAATTTAATGCCTGGTTCCATGACACGTGCAACTGCAGCTGAAAAAGCTTTTCTCGTTACAGCTCGGTTTAACTCATTATCTTCTGCGCCTAAATAATCGATGAATAATGTGTCTAGACGTTTTGTCCCGTCCCACTCTAACTTATTTAAATACTCTCGAATGGGATGGAACTTATGACGTTCTGAGATAACTTTGACCGCATCTTCCGTCTTACTTTTGTTATAGATCCCGTAGAACTTTTCTAAGTAATCTCGTAATCCGGCATCATCCCCATCTGTCCAGGTGTCACCTTTGGATTTTCTCCAGGGCATGTTACCTAAAATCATAAGACGATTACTAAACTCATTCGTGGCAATTTTCCCTTTCAGAAAAGGATCGTTTTCTAGAATGAGTACAATATTAGGGACACTAGCTTCAACCTCACCCTGTTTATCGAGTTTGAGTTTCTTGGTCCACTTCTTTAGGTTTTTCTGTTCTTCGGGATCCACTTCGATTTCTTCAAATTCATCTTGTGCAGCACTGAGTCGTTCTTTAGCTGCTAACTCCTTAACACCCTCATCTTTTTGGGCAAACTCACGCATAGCTGTATAAGATGGTAACTTATTCACCGGTTTATCTGGCGCTTCATCTTCATCACGCTCACCGAATAAATGAATTCGAACTAAATCAAAACTGTTAACGAGTTGGTTACTTGTTGGATCGGTCCCGTGGTGAGAATAAGCAAATTTCCCTTCATCATATAAAACCAATCCACCAGCTGTACTACCTTCTTTATAGGTGTAGCGACCTTCTTGATACTGTTCGTATTTATCCGGTAGGAATTTTTCAATTGCTTCTGGGATGCTATAAGCACGACAAAAGGCTCCAACTAAACCAGGTTTTTCATATGGATCACCTTGTTTATCAGCCAACTTTTTATAATCTCGTTGCTGTCTAGATGAACTTGGCCATTCTATTGGATCTCGCCAATCAACGTACTTTTGAAGAACCGTATCTGGATCCAACCATTCCGTATCTGTGTAAGTGAAATAAAACTCAGCATCTGCGCTCGTACTCGGCCAATACATCAGTCGATGAGGTTGGTACGTTGTATCGTCAAAATAGTCAATCCCTATCTGTTCAGCCACCTTCTTACCCACTGCCACATATTCTTCAGCTGTAACTGGTCGAGATAGTGGAACGACAAAACGTAAACGAGGCTGTTTCTTTTGGTGCTTATGAGTCGAATAAAGAGCGTAAGCATGACCAAATAACATATCAACTATGTCGGCCATCCCCTCTTCCCCATAATCAATGTCTAGCGTTAACATGGAGCGATTAAACACCTTATCAGCTTTACGCCGTCCATTCTTTAATCGACCACCGACAAAACCACCGACGTCTTTTATTTCATCTTGACGCTTCTTAGTCATTTGGCGGTATTCGTCTGCTGTTTCTTTCGTTCGTACGGTTTCACTTATTCGTTTAAGAAAATCGGACCAAGTCATTTCTCGATTCGTCCAATTCATCGACATACGATGATCAGCGGTTGATAAGCTTATATCTCCGTCATATTTAATTCGCTGTACATCTCTAACGTGTTCAAGCATAGTTTCACCTTACTTTCACATGATTACATCTTGTTGAACATATCAATTATTAGCTGCAACTGTTCCATCACCATCTCTTCAGCGCGTTCAAATGTTATGTGTTCAGTAGTTTCTACTGTTAATTTATGGTCTGTTTTTCGACCTTCCAGAACAATAATAAAATGGATAAAGTAGATGTAATTAGATACCTTAACATCAACAATATCGCTACCAGCATATAAGGTCTTAACATCTCTGGATATGCTTGTTACTTTAACCATTGTCTTCACCTCGATGTACAGATCGTTCCTGTTCAAAACCATTTGGGTAACGTCTCCGAAGCTTTTCAATGTTTTTAATGGCTATTTGATCTAAATCCAACTCAAGTGTTGTGGCAATAGCTGATACATACCAAAGGACGTCTCCTAACTCCTTTGAAATCTCTTCATGGTTGAGCTTGTGACCATGATATAAAACTTTTTTCAGCCCATCGACAACTTCACCTGTTTCACCTGCTAAGCCCATTGCGAACTCTTCTAAACTATAATTATTAATCGTCCGTTCTGCCTGTTTTTGATATTCTGACAGTTTCATAAGTTTATGTCGCCCCTTCTATTTCTTTTGATAATTCAATTTCATCCACGAAAGCAAATTTGAAATCGTAAATTTTCCACCTATTATGACAACTGTCAAGAACAGCAGAATAACTTAAAAAATTTTTACGTCCCGCTTCACGTGCTGAACGGTATTCTTCAATCACTTCACCTGTAGTAGGGTCCAATTTTGCTACTGGACGGCTAGAGGATCTAAATCCAGTCTTTTTCCCTAATTCAACAGGCGTAATATAAGTTAGATTACCAGCGTAATTATCGGTTTTAATATTGTTTTTGTGGTAAACTCTCATACCTTCAGGACAAGGACCGATAAAATGATGAGCTACTAATCGATGAATAGCGTGATCTTTATATTTACCTTGAAATCGGCACTTAACGTGTAACAAATTATTAGCTTGTTTACGAGGATACGGCATCATATACCGTTCAGCGCCGCGTTTATATATTCTCTTAACCCGGCCATAATTGGAAACTTTGAAATGATTATCAGAACCGTCAATCACTTTCCAGTATTCGTCTGGAAAAGTGACCTGGCTATACCACTCGTAACGTTGTTGTCTTGTGATATCCTCATCGACAATATAGCAATCGATTGTGCGCAACTTTCCGCCTTTCGATTTAGCTTTCATTAAAGTGGATCTACTGGAGCCCGTTATTCCTTCAAGCGATGTGTAATCTGTGGGTGTTAATATATTGGTTTTTGGATCATATAAATAAAGCATTTAATCACCCTCACTCTATTTCATAAATACTAACCAATGCGTTTTTGATCTTCTGTTACCAAACAAGGGTTTGTAATCAATCGCACTCAAAACCTCTTGCAATGAGACTTGATCTTCATTCCATTTAAAAATTAGTGTACCGTTCTTCTTTAGAACTCTCATACATTCGTTAAACCCTTGCTGTATATCAAATTGCCAAAGATCGTCTAGTTTTCCGTATTTTTTTGCCAACCATGAATCTTCTCCAGCCTTTAGTAAATGTGGTGGATCAAATACAACTAAATAGAATGTTTCATCTTCAAAAGGCATGTTTCTGAAATCAGCGATTATATCAGGATTAACATTCAATGTTCGACCATCACATAAAACATCTGTTAGCTCTCGGTTATCCATATATAAAGCGTCCTCATGCTCCTTATCGAACCAGAACATTTTAGAACCGCAACATGCATCCAAAACTCTTTTCACTCAATCACCCTCACTTTCACGTCTCTTACACCCCATTGGTAAGCTTCATCTTCTGTCTCAACCAGCAAATCAATTTTGTTGCCTTGTATCGCTCCGCCAATGTCCAACGCCACAGCTTCTATTAATCTATTACCAGTGTCTATTTCTACTTTGCTATGAAGAGGAATTACATCTGGATCCACCGCGATAATTCTTTGACCGTCTTTGTAAATCGAGCTACGTACATCAAAACCCGTGTACGTTCTACCAGTACATCCCTCACAAGTGGACGTATAGGCAGTTGCTTTAAAGTCCATCCATCTCGGTTCTTCATGTGATACTTGAATAATAGGCTCTGGTCTCAGTGGTGTTGGTATCACAGCTTCATTCGTAGTAGGATTCATAATCATTAGAGCTAATGCTAGAGTCATATTATTGATCACTGCTTTCTTTGTTTCTCATTCTTGATTATTTTTTCTTCAAAGTTATAAAAAAGTTCCATAACATTGTCTGATTGTCTACATTTCGGGCAATGTAATAAATAATCAATTGATTCATTACTGCTCACTTCTACAACAATGTTGCAACATTGGGCAAGGAATGATTTAGTATTCATTGATGATCACCATCTAAAGCTTGACGTGCTTTTTCGCCACTATCATATTTGATAGGTTCGTGTCTTGGGTGCGCTGCTCCCATTGATATATTTACACCCAATTGATAAGTTTTTTTATCAGCATAAAACTCTAGAGCTTCACGATAGCGTTGGTTTTGTTCTAGCAACTTCCCACAATCTCGAATCGTTTCTTGATGACTTCCACCCATCTTTTGACGTTGCTCATCTAACTTTTGGACTAGTGTTTCTAATTCCTCAACACGTTCAGCTTGTCGGACTAATTCCCAATAATCTTCAGGCGACAATTCATAGCTGATTAATTCATCTGTAATACCATCTTGATTTATAAGAACTCGATTTTTAATTCCTTCCAACCGTTCTTTATCTTCCATGTCTTCCCTCCTATTTCTTAGGTCTCTGTAGGTATAAACACGTCCCTATCAGAACCGCTACACTTGCTATTGCTAGTAACATGCTAGAAACTCCTTTCCGACTCTAATAATCTATAATTTCCGCACGTGGAAAAAAGTCTTTATTCTCTACGATTTCCTTCGTTAAATGAGAGATATCAAACAATCTCATCTCACCTTTTACCGATGGTTTTTCATAATAGATTACCAGGCAGCGATCCTGAAGTTCACATTGAACTGAAAAACCTTTTAACTTTTTGATGAGTTGTCCATAGACTTTATAATTTATAATGATATGGCCAACTTTAACTGGAGCCATCTGTGATACTTTAAAACGGTCTAAAAACGCATCCCATTTATCTAGGTATGATTGCTGCTGATCCGTTCTCTTAGAATGATGGGTACCCTTTCTAAACTGAGATAACCTTGACCGTATTTGTTTTAACAAAAGTTTCATTTCTTCTTTAGACTCATCTAACGACCCTTCAACAATTTCAAGCAATCTATAACACCTCTAATCTTTCATATAGAATTCAGATTCAAACCCGTCACTGTTAAGCGGTAAGCCTTCAGCCCAATCGAGCGGGAGACTCATGATCCGTTCAACATCTTCTAATGCGTTATCGTCGTCTTGAGGTACTTCTACGACAACTTCATCATGCACGTGCATCACCACTTTATAACCTTCGAGTTCAAGACGTTTCATTGAAATGGCTAGGATATCTCGAGCTGTAGCCTGTACAATATTCTCCACCCATTTACCTCCATAACTTTCAACACGTGCCCACTTATTCTTTTCATTCAATCCGTAATGCGCAACTGCTGGTCGCCCGAATTTATTTTCTTTGATGTGAGGTTTAGCGTAAGCTAGGCTTCGTCCACTCGGTAAATCGATAAATAAAAAACCTCGGTCCCTCCGAAATGTTAACCCGTGCGTTTTAACAATTTTTTTATCCCTGACAGCTCTAAGTGCTGCATCATCACAGGCGTACCAAAACTTCACGATATTAGGGTTAGCTTCACGCCATTTATCTACTAGTGGCCGTAATTCACTTTCATCCATTCCCATATCTAAAGCGCCCATACTAATGAGGGCACCAGGACCACCTTGATAACCTAATGCTAATTCTGCTACTTTACCTCTCTGTCTTTCATCTGATCCTTTGGTAATCTGTTCAATTGGAATCTTGAACATCTGACTAGCAGATGCTTCATAAATCTTTCCATGAGTTTCAAAAACATTGAGTCGCCACTTTTCGGCTGCATACCAGGCAATAACTCGAGCCTCAATTGCTGAGAAATCTGAGACAATAAATTTATATCCTGGTGACGGAATAAAACATGTTCTAACTAATTGACTGAGGATATTTTGACGTGATTCTGAATAGATTAAATCAAGGCCTTCAAAATCATGATTCTTAATCAATTCACGAGCAACACCTATACGTTTTAAACTCATTTTATTTTTAGTCAGGTTTTGAACCTGAACACCTCGTCCTGCCCATCGGCCCGTTTTAGATGCACCGTAAAACTGTAAAATCCCTCTAACACGACCGTCAGAACATACCATGTCTTTCATTTTGCTATATTTTTTGACACTGCTTTTAGACAATTCTTGGCGACACTTCAAGGCTTCATGGATTGGTCCTTCTTTATAATGATCAAGTTGAGCTTCAACAGTTGCCTTTTGGAGGTTAGGCATGTTGGCACCTTGTTGATTCAGCCATTCGAGTAATTGCGAAGGACTGTTTGGGTTCTCTAAACCGGTAATGTTAACGGCCTTTTGCATGATGGACTCTTTAGTTTCCTTATCACACTGGACAGCACCGTCCATCAACTTTACGTCTAGCGCAACGCCTCGATCATTAATCTGTTGATCTATAGACCAAAGTTCTTGTTCATGATCAGGAACTTCGAAATTATCAATGACTTTACGAATCGCTCTCTCCGTATCAACGTCTTGAATACAGTAGTTCATAAACTGTTCCCAACGTTCCGGATCATGTTCAGGTAGGTTTCTTGTTCGCCCACCGTTAGCCTTTGTTGGTTTACAAGGTTTTGAGAAATAGTTTATTAAATGGGTACCCGCTGTATCTTTTTGCTCGTCAAGCTTTAACACTTCTGCTACTTGTCCGAGTGCAGCAGGCAATCCGATTCGTGTAGAATCAACCATTGTACAACGCCACTGTTTTGGGTCAGCATTAATATTGAAATAACTCATTAAACAAACACGTTCGAAGTTAGCATTGTGGGCTGTTTTGATGATGTTTGGATCTGTTAACGCTTTAAGTAGAAAGTAATAATCATCTCCCATATCTGAATCTTCAAATTCAGGCTGGTCTCTAAGAGTCATATCTATAATTCTGACTGGCTCATCATCAACTGCAAAAGCAATCATTAATATTTCAAAACTTTCATGTTCGGCGTAACGATAAGCACCTACTTTTTTAAGATCCAATTCACAATAGGTTTCGATATCTATACTTAATGTTTTTGGCATTCAATCAACCTTTCAGGTAAAGCAAAGGGGACTCATTAAAGCCCCCATGCTCTGTTAAATTAAATCGTCTTCTTCGGTTTCGAGTTCGTCGAATTCATCTTCAGCTGCAGCACGGCCACCTAGGAACTCACCATCAGCCCACTTTTGAACGTTATTTAAACCTGCAGCAATACCTTTATTTCCATTAACATTAAAAGCATAGAAATTAATAGATACACGAACATAACATCCGCTATATACAACCGTAGAATCTGTAACCTTTATTTTGTTTTGATCGACAACGCCTGGTGCTTGTTTGCTTGTTGCATTAATAAAATAGCTGTCGGCATACGCCTCATCATCACGCTCTTCATCCCCATCACGTAATGGCGTTTTAAGGTTTTTAGGGATTTTACCACCAAATTTAGCTTTACCTTCCTCTTTAGCCTCTTCAATCGCTTCTTCAATTAATTTAATCGTTTTAGTGTCAGACTTTGGAATGATGATTGACATGGAATATTTCTCATCATCTCCATCATTGATCGCCTTCGGTTCAAAAATATTGACATAGCTTGCACGTACTTTACCTGTAATAACCTTTGTTCCATCTCGTTTCATAGAAAAATCTCTCCCTTTATAAATTAGTTTTTAATTTCATCAAACTCATCTTCAGCTTTAACTGCTAGAGCCGGGCGTTTATCCGACTCAGGTACTAATGTTGGTTTTCCTGGCGGTTTAACAATATAATCACTCAGTATCTCTTCCACTGTTTTCTTACCTATGGCTTTTTCAAGCTTAGAAATCGGTAGAACTTTTTCAACTACAAATTTATCTTTAGGGTAATCCTGTTCAAGAATTTCTTTAATCTTATCTTCATCGGTATATTTACGATTGCTTCGTCCCTCTACTAGCTTCCAACCGTCAAACTCAGCACCGTCTGTTGCTTTACTTAAAGCCCAATCTTGAACATCTTTTGCCCATTTTTGTAGCTCATCTGCTTGGAACAACACTTCTGAAATCTCTTCTTTAGATAATAAATGAGGATCCTTAAATTTATTTGGGATGTTCAAGTTAGCTTCTGCCCTCGCACGGCAGGTATGTTTGATTTTACAAAAACGACAATGCTCTCCGGGAACAAACTCACCTTCGCCATTCCAGGCTTTTTCAGCCCGAGGCTTAACGTAGTTTTCACCCCACTGCTTTAATTCTTCTACTGACATGTGATCTGAAGATACGTTGTTTAGACGAGGTTGAATGATGGTCATAATGACCTCTTTAACATCTTCAATCATGTCGAATATGGATAAGGCACCAAGTGCGTATAATCTTAGTTGCGGATTTCCAACTGCTGAAACCTCAATCCCTTTTCCGAATTTCAAATCGATAATTTCAAGAACGCCACCATTAAACGTTACTACATCACCCGTCCCAAATGATTCTGGAACGTAATCGCTAAGGTCTAACCTCTCTTCAAACATTAAAGTTGGCTGGGTTTCAGCCCTTGCTTTTGCTTCATTTATACGTTCCTGGACTAATTCAACGTACTCTTTAACGTAGTCGTGCAATTCATCAGAGTAATATTCATTCTCTTTCATCTTCTTCAGTTCAATATTGAACTTACGCTTCGACATCCCTTGGTAGAGGTGGGCAAAGTGTAATTCAGACAATTCATGAGCGAATGTTCCCTCTTCTGCATAAACACTTGTTTTATCCTCAATGCCTTTCTCTGCAGATGGAGCAGCTGTACAAACCAGCCAACGATGAGCTCCAGATGCAGAGAGGATGGCGTGATCACGTTCAGCATGATTGACACTCATGACAAGTTCTCCTCAACAAACTTCATATATTCGTCATAGTGCTCTTCTGGTAATTCACTCACTTTAGATACACCTTTTTCATCTAAGAACGATTTAAGTAACTGTCTATTTTCTTTATCAGCTTGAATGAATTCACGCGTTTTAGTCGTTACAGTATCTAAGCTATATTGTGATTTAGGCTTATCCTCTTTCTTATTTTTAGAGGAGGATTTTTTTGGCTTGTCCTCTTTTTTAGTTTTAGTTGTTGGTTCAGGCTTAGCCGATTCTTCAGTAGAACTAACTGACGTAGGAATGGATTGATTTTCAAGACTTTCAGCTAAACGGTTAATGGCTGAAGCTAAATCTGGCGCTTCAATCGTTAATTTAATATCCATTTATCTCTCCCTTTCTTGTTAAAAAATTGATTTTAGGATAAACTGTTTCTTAAATAGGTTTTTTCTAATGCCCGCTATCTAAGTTGCCGCTTAGAAAGTGGGTTTTTTATTTGGTCCATAATTCTTGAAGTTTTCTTTCAAGATGTTTAATTTTGGTCTGTGTTTCTTGAACATACAAAGTTTTCATAGCATCTGTTAGATTTCCAGTTGTTGATTTAAAAATGACTTCGTTGTTCCAAGTTTGAAACTTAACAACATCTACCTGATTAATACACTCAAGATTTTCTTTTAGTTTATTAATTTCAGATATAATATCTAAGGTGTCTTTTGCATCTACTTCCAACTGATTCAGCTCTGTTTGTTTCAATGACCTCACGCCCTTTCAAATTAATCTTTTGCGTCTAGTTTCATAGCGCCGATATATTCTAAGATTTCTCGAGCATCTTCACTTAAATTGTGAGCTCCCACAAATTCATCATTGCCTAATATATAAATCTCCTCATCCATAAAAACTTCATTACCGAGCAGATCGGTACCGTAGATTTCACGTTTTTCAACATATCCTTTGTCACGTACTTTTGTGACATCTGGATGCTCTAACTCTTTTGTCATAGCGACCCACCCTTTCTACTTATTCACGCGATACATCAAATGGTGCGCTTGGACACCTTGCGCTTTCATCTCTTCAGCAAACTGTTCCAATTGATGACTGACCTCAATTTTGGCTTGTAAATCCATAGCTTCATGAAACGATTTGTGCAGCACTTTCATAAACCCCTTAGCCTGCTCGTAATCTTTGTAACGCTGAGCAATGCTAGCGCGATCTAACAAATATTTCATACCGGCCATTTGACGTTCCAGTTGTTCTTCTAGAGAAAAATGCGATTGTGACAATAAAATCACTCTCCCTATTGAAATATGCAATTTAACTAACCCACCACTTTCGGGGTCAATGATTTAACACGGTTGTACATACGTTTAGCTCTTACATCATTTTTAAGGTCATAAGCTTCTTCCAGGTCACGTTTTAATAGCTCGAAACGTTCTAATTTCATCTGATCACTGTCCATCGATAAAATGTCTTCAATCCGATTGTCTAACCTTATCCATTCTGCCCAAGTCATTTTTGCGGTTACTGAACTCATAAAGATTTCACCTCGCTTTCTGTTTTAGGTATATAAGGATATTTCTCATGAAAATAAAGAATCGGTATTTTGCCTTGTTCAATGTAATAGCCCTTTTGTTCCAATTCTTTGTTCATCTGCTGTATGCGGTAATATGCTGTTCGTTGTGAACATTGTAATAAGTCCGCTATATCATCAGCGTTATAAAAATGTTTCAACAGGGTCACCTCCCGTTAACTTGATGCATACCCAAAAATTCCGCTATTCGCTCTTTGTACTTCGTACCATTTCTAGTACCTTTAAAAATCTCAGACACGTAAGTTGTAGATACACCTAATTCGTTTGCGAGTTCAGTCATGGTAATCCCTTTTAGCAACATTATCTTTCTAGCTTCAGCACCGAACTCTGTATAGTTAGACATTTACAATCACCCACTTTCATTTATTGTAAAATTTTCAGCTTAGTTATTGACTGTTGACTGAAAATATTCTACTATTAACAAGAAGGCAAACTAAATAGTAATCGTTGGGGGACGATTTTCAGTTAGGGTTCAATGAACCTCAGTTTTTTTGTTGCCTTTTTTGCGAATAACTAAGCTGATATGACTAATATTAACTGCATATTTGCAGTTTGTCAACTGGTTATTCACAAATTTACAGTTAAAATTTTTTAGGAGGTTTTATAAAGCTATGTCAATAGTGGAGAATATCCAGTTGCTATGCAGAAAAAATGGAATATCTGTACCTATGTTAGAAAAGGAATTAGGTTTAAGTAGAGGATCTGTTTACAGATGGGATAAAAACTCCCCATCAGTGGACAAGCTTCAACGTGTTGCAAACTATTTTAGAGTAAGACTGGACGACATCGTAGGCAGAGGAGACATATTTAATACTGGTTGGGCGATAAAAGAAGAAAGGGAACGACAAGGAATAACTCTAGAGGAAATGTCTGAAGCAATAAAAATAGCTCCAGATATTTTGAAAAAGTATGAGTTAGACGAATTCCCACTAACAACAGAAACACTAGAGGACATTGTTAGTCTCTTTCAAATGTCGGTTCCTGAATTTCTGGTTGAGTATGAACTTTGGAATGAAGAAATACCTGAACATTTTAAAGGTGATGTTGATAAATACTTAGAGTTTAAAAAAGCTGAACTTAATGATATGGCGGCTGAAACTAAACAATCTTATAAAGTAGAGACAATCGCAGCTCATCACGATAGCGACAACTGGACTGAGGAGGAACTTGAAGAGATTGAACGCTTCAAAGAATTCTTAAAATCAAAAAGAAATCACGACTAGGAGGTTCGCCTGTGTACGAGCTTTTATTACAAGAAATCGAAGAAAATAACATTCTATTAAAAGAAACACCTATAAAAGGGAAAATTAAAGGATTATACGGAGATAACGTCATATGGCTAAATAGTAAAATCGAAACTTCGATTGAAAAAACTTGTGTATTGGCTGAAGAACTCGGCCACCACTTTACAACTGCTGGCGACATCTTAGATCAATCACAGACGACCAATGTTAAGCAAGAAAAGTTAGCGAGACTATGGGCTTATAATAGATTAGTGCCTCCAGAAAAGTTGCTAGATGCTTTTTTGCATGGGTGTAAATCAAGATATGAGGTTGCTGAATATCTAGAAGTTACTGAAGAGTTTTTAGAAAATTGCATTCAAGCTTATAAACAAAAATACGGAGAAAAAATGAAAGTGGGTGATCATCATGTGATGTACTTTAACCCGTTGTCTATTTATATTTCTTTTGAGTGAGAGGAGATGATTTTTATGCCGGTATATAAAGATGAAAAACGAGGCACCTATTATTTTATTGTTTGGTATAAAGATATTTACGGGAGACCTAAGCAGAAAATGAAAAGGGGGTTTAAAAAAGAAAAAGATGCTAAACTTGCTGAAGCAGAATTTATAGTTGAGCACAAAAACGGCTCGTCTCCTGATGCCACTTTTGAACATGTTTTTTACCATAACATTAAACATAGCGAGCTTAAACCTAAAACTGAGCGCAGAAGGATAAATGAATATAACCGACACATGAAAGGTAAGTTTGGCCAATTAAAAATGAAGGATATTACAACTCAACAATGTTTAGATTTTAAACACTATTTATTGGAACAGTTAAATTCAAGTGAATCTGCTCGGACTGTATATTCAGGTTTTAAAATCGTTATAAACCATGCGATTAAATATTTTGACTTAGAAAGAGATCCAGCAAAAGGAGTCCCTCCAATTAAAAGACCAAAAAGAAAGCATAAGTATATTAGAAGATCAGACCTAGAAAACCGAGTGAAGGACTTTGAAAACCCAGTATTTAAACAAATGTGTATTTTTATGTTTTTTACAGGCTTGCGAGTAGGAGAAGCAGCCGCATTACAATGGGTGGATGTTGACCTCGATTCAAAAGAAGCAGATGTGAATAAAACACTCGACTTTTATAAGAAAGAGTTCGGTCCACCTAAAACGACATCCAGTGAAGATATTGTTCCGTTGGCTGACTTTTTAATTGATATGTTAATAGAAATTAAAAAAGAGCAACGTAGTGGCTATTACGGTTTTAATGAAAATTACCAGGTATTTGGTGGGTTAAGACCTATATCTTATGCTGTCTTTCATAAAGCGTTTAAGAAAGTATTCCCTGAATTTACTCCTCATGATTTACGTCATAGTTTTGCTTCCTACTTAGCTAACCAAGGTGTCGATATATTCGTCCTTAAATCTCTTATGAGACATGATAACATCCAGGAAACCATTAACACCTACGGGCATCTATATAAAGAAAAAAAGCACGAGGCAATAAGCTTTTTAAATCAATAACGTTATCACTGCGTTATCATAAGCTTATTCCTCGCACTCAAAATCCTATTATATCAACAACTAAGATTAACCAATTGAACCTTCCATTTCGAATTTAATTAGACGGTTCATTTCAACCGCATATTCCATTGGAAGTTCTTTTGTAAATGGCTCGATGAAGCCCATGACGATCATTTCTGTTGCTTCTTCTTCAGAAATGCCGCGGCTCATGAGATAGAATAATTGTTCTTCAGATACTTTCGATACTTTCGCTTCGTGCTCTAATGAAATATTTTCATTTAGAACTTCGTTGTAAGGAATTGTATCTGATGTTGATTCGTTATCTAAGATTAATGTGTCACACTCGATGTTAGAGCGTGCACCGTCAGCATTTTTACCAAAGTGTACGATTCCACGGTATGTTACTTTACCACCTTGTTTAGAGATGGATTTCGAAACGATTGTAGAAGACGTGTTTGGTGCTAGGTGGTGCATTTTCGCACCAGCATCTTGGTGCTGACCTTTACCAGCTAACGCGATGGATAATGTCATACCGCGTGCGCCTTCACCTTTAAGAAGAACTGCTGGATATTTCATTGTTAATTTAGAACCTAAGTTACCGTCAACCCATTCCATTGTTGCGTTTGCATCAGCAGACGCACGCTTTGTTACTAGGTTGTAAACGTTGTTTGCCCAGTTCTGGATTGTTGTATAACGGCAATAAGCATCTTTCTTAACAAAAATTTCTACTACAGCACTGTGTAGTGAGTTTGATGAGTAAACTGGTGCTGTACAACCTTCTACGTAGTGTACAGAAGCTCCTTCATCAACAATGATTAACGTACGTTCAAACTGACCCATGTTCTCAGAGTTAATACGGAAGTACGCTTGTAAAGGCGTTTCAACCTTTGTGTTCTTCGGTACATAGATGAATGATCCACCTGACCAAACAGCTGTGTTAAGTGCTGAGAACTTATTATCAGAAGCTGGAATTAGCTTACCGAAGTACTCTTTGAAAAGATCTTCGTTTTCTTTAAGTGCTGTGTCTGTATCTTTGAATACAACACCCATCTCTTCTAATTCTTTCTCCATGTTGTGGTATACAACTTCTGATTCGTACTGTGCAGATACACCTGCTAGATACTTTTGCTCTGCTTCAGGAATACCTAAACGATCAAACGTCTGCTTGATTTCATCAGGTACTTCATCCCATGAACGTTGAGTACGTTCAGATGGTTTTACATAGTACGTGATTTCGTCAAAGTCTAACTCGTTTAAGTCGCCGCCCCATTGAGGCATTGGCTTGCTATAGAATTTTTCTAAAGCTTTTAGACGATACTCTAACATCCATTCAGGTTCATCTTTTCTTGCCGAGATTTCACGAACAACGTTTTCCGTTAGACCACGCTCAGTACGGAAAATAGACACGTCACGGTCATGGAAACCATACTTATAATCGCCTACTTCTGGTGCCTTTTTAGCCATGTAGTACCCCTCCTTTGAATAATTAGGTGCCAAACCAGCTTACTGGTCTTCCTTTTCAACACCTTGTTCCATTGCTTTCCAAGCTAATGTTGCACATTTGATTCTTGCTGGGAATTTAGAAACGCCTTGTAGAGCTTGAATATCTCCTAAATCCTCTAATTTATAATCATCTGTATTCACTTCTTCACCAAGCATCATATCGGAGAACATTTTAGAGATTTTAATCGCATCTTCTACTTTTTTCCCGATAATTACTTGCGTCATCATGGAAGCTGATGACATTGAAATTGAACACCCTTCACCTTCGAACTTAGCATCTTCAACCAGACCATCTTCAACCTTAAGTTGCAGATCAATACGATCACCACATGTTGGGTTATTCATTTCTATTGTAATATGGTCACCTTCAATTTTTCCACGGTTACGCGGATTCTTATAGTGATCCATAATCACTTGTCTGTAAAGTGTATCTAAGTTATTAAAAGACATCACCGAAATACTCCTTTGTTTTGCGTAATCCATCTACTAGTTGATCCACATCCTGCTTACTATTATACAGATAAAAGCTAGCTCTTGCAGTAGCTGTAACTTGTAACTCTTTCATTAGGGGCTGTGCGCAGTGGTGACCGGCACGTACCGCTATACCTAATGAATCAAGAGCTGTTGCTGTATCGTGAGGGTGAACATCATCTAAGTTAAATGTTACTAAGCCAGCTCTTTCTCTAGGACCGTAGATTGTGATGCCATCTATTTGTTCCATTTGTTCTAACGCATAGTTTGCTAACTCTTGCTCATGTGCTTCAACGGCTTCCATTCCAACTTCGTTTAAGAAGTCAATCGCAACGCCTAACCCAATGGCACCGGCAATAATAGGTGTTCCGCCTTCGAATTTCCACGGTAACTCTTTCCAAGTCGAATCATACAGGTTAACGAAATCAATCATTTCACCACCAAATTCAACAGGTTCCATGTTTTCCAAAAGCTCTTCCTTACCGTATAAAACACCAACACCTGTTGGGCCACACATTTTATGAGCAGAGAATGCAAAGAAGTCAACGTCTAAGTCTTGAACGTCTACACTCATGTGTGGAACGCTTTGCGCACCGTCAACAACGATGACAGCACCTTTCTCATGAGCGATCTTAGCCACTTCTTTAATTGGATTAATGGTACCTAATACATTAGAAACTTGTGTCATCGCAACGATTTTAGTTCGATCTGTTACCATTTCACGGACATCATCTAATGAGATCGTTCCATCCTCTTGAAGTGGAAGGTATTTTAATGTCGCTCCAGTAACTTTAGCCACTTGTTGCCAAGGGATGATATTACTATGGTGCTCCATTTTAGTTAAAACAATTTCATCGCCTTCAGAAAGTTTCTCGCGACCATAACTGTGAGCGACTGTGTTAATCGCTGTTGTGGTACCACGCATGAAAATGACTTCTTTAATGCTATTCGCATTGATAAAAGATTTAACTTTTTCACGTGAACCTTCATAGCCTTCAGTTGCTCTTGAGCCAAGGGTATGAACCCCTCGGTGAACGTTTGAGTTATACTGCTCGTAATACTCTGTCACCGCATTAATCACTGATTGAGGCTTTTGAGAAGTTGCTGCACTGTCTAAATATACTAATGAATGTTCGTTAACTTCCTGCGCTAGAATTGGGAATTGTTTGCGAACTGTTTCATTTAACATTAATAAACTTTCCCTTCGATTACCTCACGTAGCTGATTTTGAACCGTTTCAATTGGAATGTCGTTAACAACAGGGCTTAAGAAACCATGAATCACTAAGCGCTCTGCTTCTTGTTGTGAAATACCACGGCTCATTAGATAGAATAACTGGATTGGATCAACACGACCTACTGATGCTGCGTGACCTGCAGTTACATCATCTTCATCAATTAAAAGAATTGGGTTCGCATCACCACGTGCGCCTTCGCTTAACATAAGAACGCGTGATTCCTGTTCAGCGTTCGCCTTCGTACCACCATGCTCAATTTTACCAATTCCATTAAAAATCGATGCAGCCTTATCTTTCATAACACCATGTTGTAGGATATAAGCGTCAGTTTCCTTGCCATGGTTAACGATTTTAGCTGTAAAGTCTTGTTTCTGGTCACCACGGCCAACAGAAACTGATTTAGCATTACAAATTCCGTTATCACCTAATAAGTGAGTTAGGTTTTCAGAAATTGTATTTCCATCGTTCATTTGGCCTAATGCCCACTCAAGTCTTGCGTCACGACCAACGCGACCACGACGGTTCACGTAAGTTGTCGTACCTTTTTCAAAGTTATCAACTGCACCGTAAGATACTTTTGCGTTATCTAATACAAACACTTCACTTACGATATTCGCAACTGATTGTTCTGTTTTGTTCTGAGAAACATAGTTTTCAACATAAGTGACTTCACTGTTTTGATCCGCAACTAATAACACGTGGTTGAAAAGTGCTGCTTCTGGGTCCTCTTGCCAGAAAACCACTTGAATTGGTTGTTCTACTTGAACGTTTTTAGGAACGTATAAGAACACACCACTATTTAATAATGCTGCATGACGAGCTGTTAATTTGTTTTCATCAACAGAAACGCCTTCTTGCATGAAATATTGTTTGACAAGGTCTTCGTTTTCACTCATTGCAGTGAAAATATCTTTAAAAACAACACCTTGATCTTCTAATTCTTTTGATAAACTAGCGTAAGCTACATCATTATTACGAACAATGATTAAGTTATCGCTAGTTGATTTTTCACCAAGTAAAACACGAATTTTCTCAGGTAGATCTTCGAATTTTTCGATTTTCTTACCTGAAACATCATGCTTGAAGTTCGTGAAGTTCCAGTCACGGATACGTGTTTTTTCTAGCTTAGGCATAGCTAAATCTTCAGCTAAGTCTGCTGCTTTAAGACGAGTATCGCGGAACCATTGAGGCTCGTTACGACGCTCGGAATATTGCGTGATATATTCTTTATCATAAGGTAGCTGTGTTTCCACTGTCATCCTTTTACCTCCTATCTCAAGTTACGCGTTTTGGCCTACAGTTTCGTCTTCGATTCCTAGTTCTTCTTTAATCCAGTCATAACCTTCAGCTTCTAGGCGCTGTGCTAATTCCGGGCCACCAGATTTAACAACGCGACCTTGCATCATAACGTGTACTTTATCTGGAGTAATGTAGTCTAGTAGACGTTGATAGTGAGTAATGATTAAGCAACCAAAATCTTCGTTACGCATTTTGTTGATCCCTTTAGATACAACTTTTAATGCGTCGATATCTAAACCAGAGTCAATCTCATCTAATATTGCGATTGCCGGCTCTAACATCATTAACTGAAGGATTTCGTTACGCTTCTTCTCACCGCCAGAGAAACCTTCATTTAGATAACGTTGTGCCATGTTTTTATCAATTTCTAAGTAATCCATTGTATCATCCATCTTCTTGATGAATTGCATTAATGGAATTTCATCGCCTTCTTCACGCTGAGCGTTAATAGAAGAACGTAAGAAGTCAGAGTTTGTTACACCACTGATTTCACTTGGGTACTGCATAGCTAGGAATAAACCTGCTTGAGCACGTTCGTCAACTTCCATTTCTAATACGTCTTCACCGTCTAATAAAACTTGACCTTTAGTGATTTCGTATTTAGGGTGTCCCATAATTGCACTAGCTAATGTTGATTTACCAGTACCGTTTGGCCCCATAACTGCGTGGAACTCTCCACCTTTAATGGTTAAGTTAACTCCTTTTAAGATTTCTTGTCCTTCAATTTCGACATGAAGATCTTTGATTTCTAAAGTTGATCCTGCCATTTGAATACCTCCATTTTCTATATTAAAAAATTGATGGTCATTCTCAATTTATTCTCATTCTCAGTTTATAACATTTACAATTTATATTCAACACTTACAATAAGAATAACCACACGATTCATACCTATACCATTATATAAGAAATTTTGTCAGATTTAAACGAAAAAGGCATCTTTGATGTTTTTAGTTGTGGTGATTCACTGATTCTCACTTAAAACAGAAAAATGCCCCTTTAGTTAATTAAAGGGGCATTTCATATTTTATCGATGTATTTGACGGTCGACTTCTGATACTAAGCGTCGACTCTCTCTATAATTTTTCTCACGTTCTTTTTCAATTTGCAAACGTTTTTCAAGTTTCTGACCATACTCCGTGTAGCCTACACCATGTGATTGGTGCATTGCTTTCTCCATTTCGCTTGTGTACGTCAGATCAATCTCATTGTCGTTTAAAATGACTAAATCATCCTTTCTTTTGTTTACAAATATTATAATACCACGGGTAATTTTTATACCAAAACTCGATATATCCTGATTCTTCTTAATAAAAAAGGATATGAGTGGTTTACCCTTACTCATATCCTTACCCTTTATAATTTGGATTAAATCCTCTTTCTTAGTATCAAATAGTCAAAATATTATATTTTATTCACTAACTGGGACAACTGCGCCTTCATATTTTTCTTCAATAAACGTTTGAATTTCTTCAGAACGTAATACTTCTACAAGTTTTTGTAGGTTTTCGTTATCCTCATCTTCACTACGTGCGGCAATAACGTTCACGTAAGGTGATTCAGAACCTTCTAAGATAATTGCATCATCTGCAGGAACTAACCCTGCTTCAATGGCATAGTTCGTGTTAATCGCAACTAAAGCATTTTCTTCACGCTCATAAAACTCTGGTAGTAGTCCCGCTTCAATGCTTGCATCAAATTCTAAATTATGTGGGTTTTCCTCTATATCTTCTAATGTCGCTGATACTGGATCAACATCTTCATTAAGTTTAATTAAATCATTTTCTTGAAGTAATGATAAAATACGTCCATGATCAGTAACAGAACGACTCATTATGACTTCTGTTCCATCCTCAATTTCATTAATATTTGTGATGTTTTGAGAATAAATTCCCATTGGCTCGATGTGAATACCACCAAGGTTAGCAAAATCATAACCAAACTCAGAAATTTGATCTTCTAAATAAGGAATGTGTTGAAAATAGTTCGCATCTAACGTGCCATTATCTAAATCTTCATTTGGTAAAACATAATCTTGGTACGTTTCGATGTTTAGTGTAATACCTTCCTCTTCAAGAAGTGGTTTAGCTTCTTCTAAAACTTCAGCATGCGGAACACTAGTTGCACCTACAGTGATCTCATTGGAATCTTCATCTCCAGAACCACCCGATGTTCCACAAGCAACTAATACTAAGGATAATAAAGTTAATACGATTAATGCATTGATTTTTTTCATTTGTAAATCTCCCTTCAAATCTTTTATATAGTTAACAGCTCATTGCTGCTAATAACTTATCTTTTGTCTAGTTTTCTAGATAACGTATCTCCAATAAATTGGAAAATAAATACGATAATGACAATGAAGATAGTACACGCAAACACAACATCAAAATCTCTACGTTGGAACCCTTTCATATAAGCTAGGTCACCTAATCCTCCAGCTCCAATGACACCTGCCATTGCCGTATAACTGATTAATGCAATAGCTGTAACCGTAATTCCTGAGATTAAGGCTGGCATTGACTCAGGTAGCAGTACTTTAAAAATGATCGTATGAGTTTTAGCACCCATTGATTTGGCTGCTTCAATGACACCTTTATCAACTTCTTTAAAAGCAATTTCGACTAGCCTAGCATAGAATGGTGCCGCGCCAATAATTAGTGCCGGTAACGCCGCTTTTGGCCCCCTAATCGTTCCCATTAAAAAATCAGTAAAAGGGAATAACAATAGAATTAATATGATAAATGGGATGGCTCGGAATATGTTAACAGCCGAGGCTGTGATTATATTTAACAAATAGTTCTGCCAAAGGTTTCCTTTTTCTGTTAAAAATAATAATAAACCTAATAAGATTCCAAGAATGATCGTGCCTATGACTGAAATCACCGTCATGTATAACGTTTCATAGGTTGCCACCCACATCTCTTCCATTTTTAAATTCGGGAATAACTCATTTAACATCTTGAATCACCTCGACTTCCACACCTGATGACTGAATGTAGTCGATCGTTTCGGTGATTAATTTCTCTTCACCGCTTATTTCAACATATAGCGTACCGTAAGCCCCTTCTTGAGTAGGTGATATAGAACCTTGTAATATGTTGATGTCGACAGAGAACTTTCTTATAACATCAGAGATTAAAGCGCGTTTAGCATCATTTCCGATAAAGTGGAGTTTGACCACTTCTGTATTCGGGTCATTTGTAATGAAACGCTTTAAGTCTCCTTGTAGATGCTCTAGAGGACTGAGCTGTTGCACAAAACGTTTTGCCGTCTTTGATTGTGGTTTGACGAAAACGTTTAAGACATCCCCTTGTTCAACAACCTTTCCTTGATCCATTACAGCCACGCGATGACAAATCTTCTGAATGACATGCATTTCGTGTGTAATCATGATGATCGTTAAGTTAAGCTTTTTATTAATCGAAACGAGCAAGTCCAAAATATCGTCTGTTGTCTCAGGGTCTAAAGCTGACGTTGCTTCATCACAAAGTAGGACATCAGGGTCGTTTGCTAAAGCACGGGCGATTCCAACACGTTGCTTCTGTCCACCACTTAGTTGAGAAGGGTAGGAATTTTCTCGCCCTTTTAATCCAACAAGTTCAATAAGCTCGAGCACTTTCTCACGACGTTCTGCTTTCGGTATACCTGCAATTTCAAGAGGAAATGCAATATTTTCAAAAACCGTTCTCGACCATAGTAAGTTGAAATGCTGGAAGATCATGCCGACCTTTTGGCGTTCGCGACGCAACTTTCCAATGCTTAAGTCAGTAATGTTCGTATTATTAATCACCACATCACCACTTGTTGGCTCTTCAAGTCGATTGATTAAGCGGATAAATGTACTTTTCCCCGCACCACTGTAACCGATAACCCCGAATATTTCACCCTTATTAATGTTTATTGAAACATCATCGACAGCTTTAACTTCTTGGTGTTTTGTTTTAAAAACTTTTGACAATCCTTTGATTGTAATCATATATAAATCTCCCTTTAACCCTTTTAATCATTAATGATTTAACTAATAAAAATACCTTTCCATTCACAAGAGAACAGAAAGGTACAATCCGTTCTCTCATCTCTCAAAGCTTTGCGCTTTGCAGGAATTAGCACCTGTCAGGTTTGACCTGATGGTTGCTGGGCTTCGTCGGGCCAGTCCCTCCACCTCTCTGGATAAGAGTTATTATTTGTATATTTTTATAAATCAATCGTTTTAGTGAAAAATCTTGGCAGATCGTTTCTAAAATAATTAAAAAACTCTTTTCTTGCAAGCACAAGAAAAGAGTCGAATACGTCGTCACTTTCCTTATCTTGCAATGATCAACCTCATTGCTGGAATTAGCACCTGTTAGGAAAAATCCTAATGGTTGCCGGGCTTCGCAGGGCCAGTCCCTCCGCCTCTCTGGATAAGAAATTAAGTTATGTTATTTTCGATGATTATTATGTTAGCATAGTAATGTAGACAAGTCAATAAAAAATTATAAAAGGATGATCCAACCATGAAAGCACCATTATTTGAACTTCCTTACTTAGATAATCCAGACGAAACATTTCGATTAGAAGATGTCATTGGCGAAAAAGTCGTCGTATTAACCTTCTGGGTATCATGGTGCCCAGATTGTGCCCGTGACCTTCCAAAAAAAGAACAGTTTTTCAAAACATCTCGAAATGATGAGCTTGAAATGGTTACGATTAATGTAACAGACCGTGAACATGGTGATGAAGAAGCGTTAAAATATCAAGACCAATTTTTAACACAACCTGTCTTAAAAGATCGAGGGCGTGAGATTTATGACTTATATGATTGTACAGGCGTCCCAACGACCGTTGTGATTAACCGTGAAGGTGAAATCATCGGCCATTTTGGTGACCAAGCCGACTTTGTTGAAGTCATTCATAAGCTAAGTGAGGCGCTCTAAACTAAGTATGGCCCCATCTCTTTTAACAGGTAGGGAACGGAATGGAATGTATATAAACGATCAAGATTATCGCCTTTTTTAAAAACCATTAAACACGGAACACTGGTAACTTCATGTTCCTGAACCCAATTAGGTGCTAGTGTTACATTCAATTCGTAGAAGATTTCTTTGCCTAACGTTTCTTCTATGTATTCCAACATGCGCCTGGCTACCTTGCATGTGCCACAAAAAGGACTATTCACAAAAATGATGTGATAGTCCTTTTTTTGTGTTAGAAAATAGGCTTGCTTTTGATTGATTTCGATCACTGTTAAAATCCTTTCAAGTACTCCACTTTAACTCTCATATTAGCTGATAGCAATAAAGATGCTAACACATGCTCAGGAGCATCCTCAACCTCTCGATATTTTTTATCGATATATATATTTTCCGCATGAGATAACTCTTGGTTTAACATTTTTCTTAGTTTTTCCCCAGGTTCATCTGTGTCAGTAAATATAAAAACATCACGATCGAATAAATGATAGTCGTCAACTAACTCTTCTAACGCATCAATGCCTAATGTTCCAAATGTGCATAGTATGAAGACGTCTTCATCGTCTAAGATTTTTTGGATTTTCTTACGATCCTGTTTCCCCTCAACAATTAACACTCTCGACATTTCATCCATGTCATCACCATCTATACCATAATATGAACGATTAAACGTTCCCTTAATTACTATATATATTCCCACCATTTTATTTAAACTAGTCATTTAACTCTAAAATAAGAAAAGCCGACCCAACACGGATCAGCCTTTTCTAGACATTACTCAGAATCAGTCATTTCTTGATATGCGTCTGCATCCATTAAATCTTCAAGCTGAGATTCGTCGCTAAGTTCAACGACAACCATCCATGCTTTTTCAAATGGTGATTCATTAACTAACTCAGGGCTATCTTCAAGCTCTTCGTTAATCTCCACAATTTTACCTGATACTGGAGCGTAAAGTTCTGAAACTGTCTTTACAGATTCAACGCTACCGAACGGCTCATCTAATTCTAATTCGTCACCCACTTCTGGTAGTTCAACGAATACGATGTCGCCTAGTTCGTCTTGTGCGAATTCTGTAATCCCAATTCTAACTTTGTCTCCTTCAACTTTTACCCATTCGTGTTCTTTAGAATAACGATATTCTTTCGGTAAGCTCATATCTTTAACCCTCCAACTTTTCATATATCTAAAATTAATGATACAACAAAATACTGATAATTTACACAATCAAACACAACTTATTTCCATGTTTGTTCAAAAGTTTCCTCTTTGAAACCAACTGTGACCTTATTGCCATCTGTTGCAATCGGGCGTTTAATTAACATTCCATCGGTCGCGAGTAGCTCTGTCATCTCGTCTTCAGACATATCTTTTAATTTGTCTTTAAGACCAAGCTCTCTGTACTTCTTACCTGATGTGTTAAAAAACTTCTTCGCAGGAAGTTCACTTTTCTGGATCAAATCCTTTAATTCCGACTGTGAAGGAGGATTGTCCACAATATGTACTGATTCATACTCAACTTCATTTTCATCTAACCACTTTAATGCTTTGCGACAAGTCCCACATTTAGGGTACTGATAGACTGTTAAACTCATACAAGCACCTCCTAAGTTTATATTAACATAAAAAGTTCTTTCTTCGGATAATTTAGCATTTTGCAGATAATGTCTCACCCCTATTAGGGCAGTGTGCGTTCGCTTATAAATTGTGACAATTTTAGTAGGTTAACCTACCAAGTGCGTTGCTTATTGCTTTATTTTTACCTGTTATGAACGGGTTTTCCCCATTTATGAACGGGTTTTCCCCATTTATGAACGGGTTTTCCCTATTTATGAACGGGTTTTCCCTATTTATGAACGGGTTTTCCCTATTTATGAACGGGTTTTCTCTATTTATGAACGGGTTTTCCCTATTTATGAACGGGTTTTTCACTTTTTTGAACGTAACTTCACCTCTTATAAACGTTAATTCCAATTTATGAACGTAAGATTTCAGGTTACAAGCACACACCCGTGTAGACTGTCGACTGTTCATAAAAAAACAGCCGGGCGCGTCCGGCTGTTTTCCTTATCAATTAAACGACATATTTTTCTGCTTCGATGATTGCTGCTGCGATGTCGCGTTTCTTCTCGATCACGTTAACTGGATCGTGACGAGTAAGCTTGCGAAGGGCACCTAGCATCATGCGTAAGCTGTCACCTTCGTCACTTGCGATTAATGTCTCTTTCGCGTGTGCTTCAATGCGGTTGAACGCTTCTTGTACGTAAACTTGAGTTAAGCTTAGCTTTTGCTGGCTCTTCTCAACTCCTACGTTGTCTAATGATTTTTGAGTACGTAAAATCGCTGATTCCATGTTATAGATTTCAGCTGCAACGTCTGCAATGTTCACTAGTAATTCTTGTTCTTGCTCAAGCTTTTCACCATATTTCTGAGCCGCAACACCTGCTACTAGTAAGCCAATTTTCTTAGCATTTTTAAGTAGGTAGTATTCTTGCTCTAATGGCTCATCGCCAACTGGTTCTGGCATCATTGTCATAAGCTCTTCTTGTAGTCCTTGAGCTTTTTGTAATAATGGAAGTTCGCCTTTCATAGCTTTCTTCATGAATGTGCCAGGAACGATCATACGGTTGATTTCGTTTGTACCTTCAAAGATACGGTTGATACGAGAATCGCGGTACATACGCTCAACTTCATACTCTTGCATGAAACCATAACCACCGTGGATCTGTACTGCTTCATCCACTGCAAAGTCTAATAATTCAGTAGCCATGTATTTGTTCATTGAGCACTCAATCGCGTATTCAGCGATACTCTTCGCTACTTCATTTCCTTCATTTTGTTGTTCTTTCGTTAATCCACCTAGACGTTGCTCAAATAGGCCAACTGTACGGTAAACAGCACTTTCATTTGCGTACGTATTAGCCGCAACGCTTGCTAATTTTTCTTGAATTAGACGGAATTTAGAAATAGGTGTGTTGAACTGCTTACGTTCATTTGCGTATTTTGTTGCAACTTCAATTGCGTGCTTGGCACCACCAACACCACCGATGGCTAGCTTGTAACGACCAACGTTTAGGATGTTAAATGCAATTACGTGTCCACGGCCAATTTCACCTAACACATTCTCAACTGGTACTTCAGCATCCTCTAAAATTAATGTACGAGTAGAAGATGATTTGATACCCATTTTCTTCTCTTCAGCACCTGTTGATACGCCTGGGAAGTCACGCTCAACGATAAACGCTGTGAACTTGTCGCCATCAATTTTTGCATAAACAACGAACACATCAGCGAATGCTGAGTTTGTGATCCATTGCTTTTCACCATTTAGTACGTAGTGAGTACCAGCTTCGTTTAGCTTAGCAGTCGTTTTCGCACCTAATGCGTCAGATCCAGAGCCTGGCTCAGTTAACGCATAAGCTGCTAACTTTTCACCAGTCGCTAATGCTGGTAAGTATTTTTGTTTTTGCTCTTCATTACCGAAAAATACGATTGGAAGTGACCCAATTCCCACGTGTGCACCGTGTGAAATCGAGAAACCACCAGCTAATGACATTTTTTCCGTAATTAATGAAGATGCGATCTTATCAAGCTCAAGTCCACCGTATTCTTCAGGTACATCTGCACCTAATAACCCTAGCTCACCAGCTTTTTTAAGAAGGTCAACAGATTTATCGAACTCATGGTTTTCTAAATTGTCAATGACTGGCCAAACTTCATTCTTAACATACTCTTCAGTAGTTCTAGCAATCATTTTATGTTCTTCAGTAAAATCTTCTGGCGTTAAAATATCTTCAGCCTTCACATCTTCGACTAAGAAGCCGCCACCCTTAAATACTTTTTCAGTTGTTTCACTCATTTTAAAATCCCCCTTGGAAATTAAAGTAATTCAAATACTCCAGCAGCGCCCATTCCGCCACCAATACACATTGTTACGACACCATATTTCACATCACGACGCTTCATTTCGTTCATAAGTGAAATGGTTAGTTTGGTACCCGTACAACCTAGTGGGTGACCTAAAGCAATTGCACCACCATTGACGTTAACAATATCTTCGTTTAAGCCAAGCTCACGAATAACTTGTAACGACTGAGAGGCGAACGCTTCGTTTAATTCGAATAAGCCAATGTCATCTAGTGTTAAACCTGCTTGTTCTACAGCTTTTGGTATGGCTTTTACAGGACCGACACCCATAATTTCAGGCTCTACACCTGCAACGGTGAATGAGCGGAATTTTAAGATTGGCGTTAAGCCTTCTTTTTCAGCTTTTTCACGATCCATGACTAAAACAGATGCTGCACCATCACTCATTTGTGATGAGTTACCTGCAGTAACGCTTCCTTTTACATTAAATGCAGGTTTTAACTTTCCTAGAATCTCTTTTGTCGTTCCTGCACGGACACCTTCGTCACGCTCTAATATAATGGTTGTTTCTTTAACTTTGTTATCCGGACCTACCTCACGATTCGTCACTTCAACTGGAACGATTTCGTCATCGAACTTACCTTCTTCAAGTGCTTTTGCTGCGCGCTCATGACTGCGTACCGCAAATGCATCTTGATCATCACGTGATACGCCAAAGCGTTGAGCCACTTCCTCGGCTGTGTGACCCATTGACATGTAGTATCCAGGAGCGTTTTGGACTAACTCAAGGTTCGGCTTAATCACGTGACCTCCCATTGGGATTAAGCTCATGGATTCAGCTCCACCTGCGATAATCGCTTCACTTCCGCCAACCATAATACGCTCAGCGGCATAAGCGATACTTTGAAGACCTGAAGAACAATAACGGTTAATCGTAATACCAGGAACATCATTTGGTAATCCCGCAAGGCCCGCGATATTACGTGCCATATTCATTCCTTGTTCAGCTTCTGGCATTGCACAACCCATGATGACATCATCAATCGGGCCATCATAGTTATTAGCTCGTTTCAACGTCTCTTTCACAGTAAGCGCTGCTAAATCATCTGGGCGTGAGTTAGCAAGTGTTCCTTTTTTCGCTTTACCTACAGGTGTTCTAGCACCTGCTACAATTACTGCTTCTCTCAAAATGGTTCCCCCTCTTCTGTTAGAGTTTTAACTCTTCAACGAACATTCGACTTAGTTACGTAGTGGTTTTCCTTTTAATAACATGTGTTGCATACGTTGTTGTGTTTTTGCTTCACCAATTAGGCTTAAGAATGCTTCACGCTCTAAATCTAGTAAGTAGTCTTCATCTACTAACGTACCGTATTTCAAACGACCACCTGCTAACACAAATGCTAGTTTTTCAGCAATCTTAAGGTCATGTTCAGAAGCATAGCCACTATTTGCAAGACCTTTAGCACCTAATAACATCGTTGCATAACCCGCTTCACCTACTACTGGTACTTTTTCACGTTTCGGTGGCGTGAATCCAGCATCATGTAGGCTGATGACTTTTTGCTTCGCATCGTGGATTAAGTGATCTCCGTTGACGCTAATACTATCTGTTCTTTCATCTAGTAAACCGCTCTCAAATGCTTCAGCTGCAGATGTTGAAACCTTCGCCATAGCGATTTTTTCAAATACATCATTCGTAACTTTTTGAAGGTCAAAATCAACACCTTCAGGAAGCCCTTTTAACTGCTGAATGTAGTATTCTTTGTTACCGCCACCACCAGGAATTAGACCAACACCAACTTCTACAAGACCCATGTACGTTTCTTGTGAAGCCTGAACACTATGAGCTGGTAAGCAAACTTCTGTACCGCCACCTAGTGTCATACCGAATGGTGCTGCGACAACTGGTTTTTCGTTATATTTAATGTTCATCATCGCTTGCTGGAATTGTCTAACCACCATGTCTAGCTCTGGGAAATTGAAGTCTTGAGCTTCCATCAACATCATGCCAAGGTTTGCACCAACACAGAAGTTCTTACCTTGGTTCCCGATCACTAGACCCTTATAGTTCTTATTCACTTCTTCAAGCGACTGGTTGATCATTTGAATCGTATCTAATCCAATTGCGTTACTTTGCGAATGGAATTCTAGTAAAGCAACATCATTACCTAAGTCTATTAAGCTAGCACCAGCGTTTTTCTTAATCACACCGTTTGCTTGCTTATGAAGCTTAAGGTTGATTTCTTTAGGGTTAACTTCTTTTTCTACATATTCACCGTTATGGTAGAAGTAGACCTTACCATTTTCAGTTTTATAAAACGTCTCAATGCCTTTTTCAAGCATTTCTTCAACCCATGCAGGAACTGTAGCGCCTTCTTCTTTCATGCGCTCAACTGATTGCTGAACTCCAATCGCATCCCACATTTCAAAAGGACCAAGTTCCCAACCGAAGCCCCATTTCATAGCTTCGTCAATGGCATTGATGTCATCCGCGATTTCACCAACAAGTTCTGCAGAGTAAATCAGTGTTGGCTTCGAAATGCTCCACACTAAATCTCCGGCACGATCGCCTTTTGCATTGACAATGGCGCGAACTTTACGCTTCGATCCTTTTTCTTGTTTTGCCATTTCAGTTGCTTGAGTTTTCAATTTCTTGCGTTCTTCATATTCTAATGTTTCAGGGTTTAATTCTAGAATTTGACTTCCGTCTTTTCCTTTTTTCTTCAAGAAAAAACCTTGGCCAGACTTAGCACCTAACCAGCCCTTTTCATTCATTTGCTGCATAAACTCTGGTATGACAAATGCTTCTTTCTCTTCACCTTCAACATTGTCGTAAACGTTTTTTGCAACATGAACAAATGTATCTAATCCAACAACGTCTAATGTACGGAATGTGGCACTTTTCGGACGACCAATCATTGGACCTGTGACTGAGTCTACTTCTCCGATTGTGTAGCCACCTTTTAACATTTCTTTAACCGTGATTAGTAAACCATATGTTCCAATACGGTTCGCGATGAAGTTTGGCGTATCTTTAGCTTCTACAACACCTTTACCTAAGACATCTTCACCAAAGCCTTTCATAAAGTCTAGAACTTCTGGGTCCGTATCTTTATTTGGAATCACTTCTAATAGTTTTAAGTAGCGTGGTGGGTTAAAGAAGTGCGTTCCTAAGAAATGATTCTTAAAGTCTTCTGAACGACCTTCTGCCATCGCATTAATCGAAATACCAGATGTATTCGATGATACGATTGACCCTTCTTTACGGTTTGCTTCAACTTGTTCATATACTTTTTTCTTAATATCTAAGTTTTCAACAACTACTTCAATAATCCAGTCAACATCTTTAAGTTGTTCCATATGATCATCAAAGTTACCTACTTGAATTAAATCTAGGCTTTTCTTACTCGTAATTGGAGATGGCTTTTGTTTTTTCAACTTCTCCTTATTACTTGCTGCAATACGATTACGTACCGCCGCATCTTCTAACGTTAAGCCTTTTTTCTTTTCCGCTTCAGTTAGTTCACGAGGCACGATATCCAACATAATTGTCGGGATTCCAACGTTTGCCAAGTGAGCTGCAATACCAGAACCCATAACACCTGAGCCCAATACTGCTGCGCGCTTGATTTTACGGTTCATGACATGTTCCCCCATTCTTGAATGAATACTCATTCATTTTTGTCGTAAAAAGAATTGGATAGGTTAAACTATCCAATAATCATCTAATTTAACTATAAAATATTTTCAGACATTTCGCAAATACTTTATCATTATTTTTTGAAAATTCCTTTTAAAACGAATGCTACGTTAGCTGGTCTCTCCGCCAAACGCCTCATGTTATAACCAAACCAGTCATTCCCATAAGGAACATAAACGCGCATCGTGTACCCTTCTTTAACTAGCTTCTCTTGTAGTTCTTGTCTAATACCATATAACATTTGGAATTCAAATTGATCATTAGAAATTCCATGTTCTTTAACTAATTCTTTTGTATAATCAATCATCGCATCATCGTGAGTTGCGACAGCTGTATAATTACCATTCAATAAGTGCATTTTAATAATCTTTTTAAAGTTTTCATCTACGTCTTTTTTATCTGGATAAGCTACTTTTGGAGACTCTTTATAAGCCCCTTTTACTAGACGTAGATTTGGATTATATTGGTCGAGTTTCTCTAAATCTTCAACAGTTCTATATAGGTAAGCCTGAAGTACGGTTCCTAGACCATCGTACTCCTGCTTTAACTCTTCAAATATATCTAATGTGAGCTGACAACGCTCGTAATCTTCCATATCAATGGTTACGAAGACACCATGCTTCTTCCCTGCTTCTAATATTTTACGCATGTTCTCCATAACTAGTTCCTTGGAAATATCTAACCCCATAGATGTCATCTTTAATGAAAGCTGTGAATCTAGTTTTTGATTGGCAATTGTTTCAATAGCTCGTACACATTCATCTGTACGATCACGAGCTTCTTGCTCATCGTTGACAAACTCCCCTAAATGGTCGAGTGTAACTATCATATTTTTGTGATTTAGTTCACGAATTGCATCAGCGGCTTCTTCTACTGTTTCACCAGCCACAAAACGTGAAGCGAACATTTTAAAGCCATACTTTTTGGCTAGTTTTGTGAAAAACTTATTATTAGATAGGAATAAGAAAAATTTACGCATCAATTTCTCAATCATGATGTTTCCCCCCAATTGCTTTCTTTATATGTGAAACCGGTTTCTATTTTATCACTTTTTAGACAAAAAAGATAATTAAAATTTTGGGAAAACTATGAGGATTGTACTAGTCGCTAATAAGATTTAAATATTGTTTTTGCTTCGCCATTGGTGGACGCTTACCGCAGGCACGGCTTCAGCTTTCAGCGCCATGATTTTTAATTTTAGATAATAAATTGCAATATTAGATAATAAAACATTCATTTTAGATAATAAAATTCGAAATTAGATAATAAATCTTTCATTTTAGATAATAAAACTCGAAATTAGATAATAAACCTCTCATTTTAGATAATAAACCTCTCATTTTGATAATAAAACTCGAAATTAGATAATAAACGTTAAATACAAAAATCCCCCCTATAAGCGTTAAGCTTATTAGAGGGAAATGTTTACTTAGCAGCTTCGTCAATGGCTTTAATCATTGTCTTCTCTATGTCTTTCGCGAATTCTTTTACGTCGTTCTGATCAATGTTTTCCATTAATACAGTCGGCCTAGGCATGCCAATTTTAGTACCGCCATCCTTACTTGAATAAACAACCACTTTACATGGTAAGAAGTAACTGACCTTCTCTTCCATTTCTAATACTTCACTTGCTGCTTTCGGGTTACACACTTCTAAAATTCTAAATGTCTGAGTAAAGTCTTCAAAACCCTTATTGTGTAGTGTCTCTTTCACATCAAAGTCCCATAATACTCCGAACTTCACTTCCTTTAATGAATTAGTTAATGCTTCAACGGCTTCATCAACTGACTTGTTTGTGGCCACAGTATAATCAAACATACTAAATCCCTCCTATAATCATCTATAGTCATCATACCCAAAAACGAACCTTAACAAAACTTTCTCGCAAATCGTAAACATTCCTATTTACAAATCGTAATCATTACGATAAACTATAAAAGGCACATTAAAGATAAACATTTTTGGAGGAGAAACCTATGAAATTAGTGAAATTATTTAGTGTTATATTTATTAGTTTATTAACTTTATTTGCTTGTTCCAATACAAATGAATCTGAAACCAATGATGAAGATCGAAAAATCGTGACATCTATCTACCCTATAGAGTACATAGTCTCTGAGATTGCTGGAGATTATGTAGACGTTGAAACCATTGTACCAGCTGGAGCTGATGCTCACTCATACGAACCTTCAACTAAAACAATGATGGAGTTATCTTCTTCTGATGGCTTTTTCTTCATTGGTGAAGGTATGGAAAGCTTTTCAGAAACGATGGCGGAATCTGTTAAAGGTGAAGGCGTCGAGACTTTAAAACTAGCTGAATATGAAGAGCTATTTGAAGAGTTTAATGAAGGTGATCAAATTGATGTCAATGCTGTGGAGCATGATGAAGATGATCATGAAGATGAAAGCCATGAGCATGAAAATGAAGACAGTCATGAGCACGATCATGAAAGCGAACATGAAGAAGATCATGAACATGAAGAAGATGAGCATGAAGAACATGACCACGCTGAACATGAAGAAAATGAGCATGAGGAACATGAAGGTGAGCATGCTGAAGATGAACACGCAGACCATGATCACGGTGATTTTGACCCACATTTCTGGTTAGATCCTATTCGTATGATTGATGCCGGTGATGTCGTTTTAGAACAATTAATTACAATGTATCCTGAACAAGAAGATGCATTTAAACAAAACTATGAAGCCTTTAAAACTAATATGAAAGATTTAGATGAACAATATCAAAATGGTTTTGATCAAGAGATTAATATCTTAGTTACTCACAAATCATTCTCTTATATTGAACAACGTTATCCAGTTAAGCAGTATTCAATCAGAGGGATTTCATCAGCTCAAGAGCCATCTCAAAAAGAATTGCAACAGTTATTTGATCAAATTAATGAGTTACAAATTGAACACATGATTTTAGAAACAAATTCTGATGACCGATTAGCTCAAACGATTGCCGATGAACTTGGTTTGAAACAATACAAGTTAAGTAATTTATCCACGCGTACTGAAGAAGAAGTACAGGATGAGAAAGACTATTATGATATTATGATTGAGAACTTAAATGTTCTAAAGGAAATTTATCAATAAGGGTGATTTAAATGACTAACCCAATATTATCGGTCGGTAACGTTCATCATCGTTATGAACAACAACCGGTTTTAGAAGATATAAATTTTGAAGTTGAAGAAGGATCGTTTGTTGGGCTTGTTGGCCCCAACGGTTCTGGTAAAACAACGCTAATTAAGTTATTACTTGGTGTGGAAAAATTACAGCGCGGTCAGATTACTGCCTTTGGTCAACCTATTCAAAAGTTTAAAAATAAAGGGCGAATTAGTTACGTTTCTCAAAAAGCTAATTCCTTTGGTCGCGGTTTTCCTGCTACTGTAAAAGAAGTCGTATCCATGGGAATTATTAATAATCGGAATCCACTTTTACCGAATCAAAAAAACAATCTTGAACTTGTGAAAGATGCACTTAAACAGGTGAACATGGAACAATATTTGAACCGTAATATTGGAGATTTATCTGGTGGACAACAGCAGCGTGTGTTCATCGCCAGAGCTATTGTTAACAAACCGAAACTTTTAATTTTAGATGAGCCAACTGTTGGGGTCGACTCACAAAACGTTGAACAGTTCTATCAACTATTAGCTAAATTAAATCAAGAACTTGGTATTACACTTGTCTTGGTATCACATGACATTGGGGCCATTACCACTTATGTGACTGATTTATTATGTTTAAATCGATCAATTCACTACCATGGGAACCCTAATGATTTTGAAAATATGTCAGATGAACAACGCTCTAAGCTTTACGGACACAACATTAATACGATTACACACAATCACTAGAAAGGGGCGATGATGTTGTTAGAAGCACTTTTTCAATACGAACTACTCAGAAATACATTTTATACAGGATTACTTGTCGGCCTAATTGCCCCTTTACTAGGTGCATTCATTGTGGTTAGACGCCAATCAATGATTGCAGATGGTTTATCACATGTCACCTTAGCAGGATTAGCTTTTGGACTACTAATGCAGAAAAAATACACTCTACTCATCTTCACCCCATTTCATACGGGTATTCTGTTTTCTATTATTGGAGCGCTCATTATTGAAAATTTACGCGATGTTTATAAAGCTTTTCAAGAAATTGCGATTCCAATCATATTATCCGTCGGTGTTGGCTTGAGTATTGTGTTCATTGCTTTAGCAGATGGAATTAACACGGATATTTACACGTATTTATTCGGTTCGATTGCTGCTATTAGTGGAGATGATTTAAAATTAATTTTATTTATATCATGGATTGTTATTATATTTATCTTTTTAACTTATAGGGATTTATTTGCCTTATCATTTGATTCGGAGTTTGCGATTGTCTCAGGTGTTAAAGCTAAGACACTTAACTTTGTTTTTATTCTTATGACGGCACTAGTCATCTCAGCTTCGATTCGAATTGTTGGGGTATTACTTGTTTCAGCATTAATGACACTCCCAGTTGCGACAGCTATGAGACTAGCAAAAAGTTTTAAACAAACGATTTTTTATAGTATTATTTATGGTGAGGTTGCTGTTATAATTGGACTTATTACAGGGTATTATTTCGAAATCCCACCAGGTGGTACAATTGTAATCACTTCTGCTTTATTATTAGGCTTCACATTGCTTTTTAATAAGGTGAGGGTGTCACGAGCTCAAAAAAAGGATGATGGTTATGCAACTTAATCAAGCTCTATCAATCTTAAAAGATGAAGGTTATAAATATACTGAGAAACGTGAGGATATCTTAAACTTCTTTAATCAGGAGGATGGATACCGTACGGCTAATGATTTATTGAATCATTTAAATCAAAAATATGATGGCATTAGTTTTGACACGATCTATCGTAATTTACATCTTTTTAGTGAGTTGAATATACTTGAATCGACTGAATTAAACGGAGAGAAACATTTCCGTTTATCGTGTGGTCATGAAGAGCACCACCATCATTTTATTTGTAAGTCTTGTGGAAAAACAAAGGCAATCAAGTCTTGTCCTATGAATCTTTTAAATGTTGATTTTAAGGGCTATTTAATCGAAAATCATAAATTTGAAATATACGGACTATGTCCGAGCTGTAATTAAAGGAACCGTTCTAACTCAAGTTAGAACGGTTTTTATTGTGACTCTATAAATGTTGAATTGGGTTTCGCTAAAATGACGGTTTGTTTCTCCAGAATGACTCGAGGTTTCGCTAAAGTCCTTGTTGGTTTTGCCAGAACGACGCAAGGTTTCGCCAAAGTTCATGCTGGTTTCGCCAGAATGACGCAAGGTTTCGCCAAAGTATGGCAAACTTTCGCTAAAATGAAGGTTTGTTTCGCCAATCAAGTAAAAATATTAGATCAAGCCACTACTATCCTCACGTGCACTCTACTCAATTTCAACGCTACTTTGTCTGATTTCGCGTGCACTTCTCTTGTTTTCAACGACATATCTTCCCTTTTCATAATCATTTCACCCGATTATAACGACATTTTACTTATGTTACAAAAAAAGCTGACCCAAAACGAATTGGATCAGCTAATTTTTATTTTACCGAACGCAACGGGCGTTGAGTTGGTGTGTCTTCTTCACTCTCTTCTACATAACCGCGTTTCATGTTACCTTTAATCGCAATGTTCATGAGAACCCCGAGTGTCGCGAATGTAATTAATAACGACGAACCACCATAACTGATTAATGGTAACGTAATACCTGTAATCGGCATACTTCCAGATACAGCGCCTAGATTAATAATAACCTGACTTATAATCTGGAATGTGATTCCTAATGCTAATAATCTGCCAAAATGATCTGGAGCACGTTTGGCAATCAAAACGCCTTTGTACATAAACACCATAAAGGTAATGATGACAAAGAGAACACCAAATAATCCAAGCTCTTCTGCAATGACAGATAAAATGAAATCAGTGTGGGCTTCAGGTAAGAAGCCTGCCTTTTGAACGCCACTTCCTAACCCTACACCATTGACCTTTCCTGAAGCGATCGCAATGAGTGATTGGACGAGTTGGTAACCCTCACCCGCTGGATCTTCGAATGGATTTAAGAATGATGTAAATCGGTCACGCCGATAGCCAGCTCCAAAAATCAATAAGATGACTAGGCCTAAAGCGGCTCCGCCAAGTGCAAAAATATGTGTGAACCTTGCTCCCGAAAACAATAAGACGATTCCGCATGCCATAAGAATGGATGTTGCTGTACCTAAGTCAGGCTGCAGGATAATCAATCCAAACACTAATCCCAAAAGCAAAATCGGTGGCAATAGACCTTGAAAGAAATTGTCTAGTCGATCTTGCTTTCTCGTTAATATATGCGCAAAATACAGAACCATTGTAATTTTTGCTAATTCAGATGGTTGAAATAAGAACACCTTGAAATCTAACCAACGTGTCGCACCGTTAACCGTATGTCCCATACCGGCTATAACTAGAAATAATAAAATCACGGTTACAAAAAATGCGATCTTAGTTAATTTTCTTAATGAACGATAGGAAAACATACTCGCAAAGAAAAAGATAACGAGCCCCAGTATGAGCCACGTTCTTTGTCTACGGAAATAATAACCTGAGTCGTTTATGCTTGGATCTAAACCAGCTTCAACAAAGCTAGCACTATATACCATAACTAGTCCAAACAATGAAAGTATTAATATAATCACTAATAATGGATAATCCATATTTTTTAAATGTTTTTTCAATCGTAACACCGTCCTATACTTATCATAACTGAAAAACGATGCAAACAGAATAGGATATTTTACTCGTTATGTAAGAAAAGCTATTCAGATTAATGACCTGAATAGCTTCTTTAATATTACACACTTGGTTGTGTATTAATTTTCTTAACATCATCTAGGTATTCTTCGTACGTCATAGACTTGTCGATGATGCCTTCATCCTTAATTTCGATAATGCGGTTCGCGATGGTTTGAATGAATTGGTGGTCGTGTGAACTAAAGATGACCGACCCTTTAAACTTAATCAGACCGTTGTTTAACGATTGAATGGACTCTAGGTCTAAGTGGTTTGTCGGATCATCTAAAATTAGGACGTTGGCATTGCTTAACATCATACGTGACAGCATACAACGTACTTTTTCTCCACCGGATAAGACGCTGGCTTTCTTAAATACGTCATCACCAGAGAATAGCATACGACCTAAGAAGCTACGCATAAATGTTTCTGTCTCATCTTCTGGCGCGTATTGACGTAACCAATTGATTAAGTTCTTGTCAGAGCCTTCGAAGAATTCTGAGTTGTCTTTAGGGAAGTACGATTGAGATGTCGTGACACCCCATTTGTATTCACCTTCATCCGGCTCCATTTCACCCATGATGATCTTCATGAGCGTGGTCACGGCTAAATCGTCACCTAATAACGCGACTTTATCATCTTTTTCAAGTCTGAACGTCACATTATTTAACACTTTTTTGCCGTCGATTGTTTTGCTTAAGTTTTTAACCTCTAGTAGGTCATTTCCAATCTCACGTTCAGGCGTGAACGCGATATAAGGATATTTTCTTGATGATGGTTTAATATCGTCAATTTCAATTTTGTCTAAAAGCTTCTTACGCGATGTTGCCTGGCGCGATTTCGAGGCATTTGCACTGAAACGCGCAATAAATTCTTTTAGTTCTTTTACTTTTTCTTCTTTTTTCTTGTTTTGTTCCTGTTGCATCTTAAGTGCTAACTGGCTTGATTCGTACCAGAAATCATAGTTCCCGACATATAGCGTAATTTTTTCAAAGTCTAAGTCTGCAATATGAGTACAGACGTTGTTTAAGAAATTACGGTCGTGCGAGACAACAATAACCGTATTTTCAAAGTTAATTAAAAACTCTTCTAACCAACGAATCGCTTGAATATCAAGTCCGTTTGTCGGCTCGTCTAAAAGTAAGATATCTGGATTACCGAATAAAGCTTGAGCAAGTAAGACTTTTACACGATCTGATTCAGATAGCTCTGACATTTTCTTATCGTGCACTTCATCAGTTACGCCTAAACCACGTAATAATGTTGCAGCATCGCCTTCAGCTTCCCAACCGTTTAATTCAGCAAATTCACCTTCAAGCTCGGCTGCGCGCATACCATCTTCTTCAGTAAACTCGCCTTTTGAATAGATCTCATCTTTTTCTTTCATGATTTCATGTAGGCGTGTGTGTCCCATAACGACAACATCAAGCACCGTTTCATCTTCATAAGCATAGTGATCCTGTTTTAAAACAGCAATACGCTCATCTTTCCCGACTGAAACATGACCTTCTTGAGGTTCAATTTCACCAGATAATATTTTTAAAAACGTTGATTTACCAGCACCGTTTGCACCGATTAAACCGTAACAATTTCCGTTTGTAAATTTTATTGATACATTTTCAAATAGTTTACGACTTGGAAAGCGTAAACTGACGTTTGTTGCTTGTAGCATAATAAAAGTCCTCCACAAAATAAAGTTAACCTTTATCATTATAGCATCTATGTGGAGGGTTTGACGAATTTTAACTAAGGCTTTAATACAACCTTAATACAATCGTCTTCACGTCCATTAAAAATTTTATACCCATGTGCCGCTTCTTCTAACGGCAACGTGTGAGTGATAATCTCTGTTGGATCAATTTTTTCATCGATAATCATGTCATATAATTTTGGCATTATCGGAATAACTGGAGCTTGGCCCATCTTCAACGTGACGTTTCTTGAGAAAAACGCACCTAATGGGAAAACATTATAATTACTGCCGTAAACACCTGTTAGCTGTACCGTACCAGCTTTTTTAACCGCTTTAGTAGATATCTGAATCGGGCCCAGTGTTCCACCTTGAAGCTTCAACTTTTGTTCTAAAAATTCAAGAGGCGACTTCTTTCCATCCATTCCTACACAGTCAATCACGACATCTGCACCGCCTCTAGTGATCTCTTTTAGGTGCTCACCCATGTCTGGGTACTTCGTAAACTCAAAAACCTCAACATGATTAGTACGTTTGGCATGGTCCATCCGGTAGTCCAAATAATCAATGGCGATGACTCGTTCTGCCCCTTTAAGCCAAGCAAATTTTTGCGCCATCAATCCTACTGGTCCACACCCTAATACAATCACCGTATCTCCTTCTTTGACCCCTGCGTGTTCAACACTCCAATACGCAGTTGGCAACACATCTGAAAGGAATAATAATCTTTCGTCTTCCATTTCATTATCTTCAGGTACGACAAATGGTGTATAATTCCCAAACGGCACTCTTAAATACTCTGCTTGACCTCCAGGATGGTTACCAAATTTTTCGGTATAACCAAAATATCCTCCTGAATCATAATGAGGATTCGAATGATCACACTGGCTTGTAATACCTTGATCACAATAAGAACATCTCCCACAAGCAACGTTAAACGGAATAATTACCCGGTCACCCTTTTTCACCTTTGTTACTTCAGGCCCTACCTCTTCAACAATGCCCATTGGCTCGTGCCCAATCATATATCCTTTTGGAAGTGGCATGTTGCCTTGATATAAGTGTAAGTCAGATCCACATATGGCCGTTGATGTAATTTTGACAATGATGTCGTCCTTCTTTTCTAATTTTGGATCATCTTCTTCAGTAACAGCCACCTTGTATGGCATTCGATAAGTAACGGCTTTCATCAAACTCAACTCCATTTTTTCTTGTAGTTTGCCAGTAATAATTCCTTTTTATCCCTTTTATATAAAATCTTGAAATGAGCAGATTAAATAGTAAATGTAAAATTTAATGAGGGAAAACAACATGAATAAACAAGTCAGTGTTTGGTGTATTGTATCCATGGCATCGATCCCTTTAGTCATGACTTTAGGAAATTCGATGCTTATTCCGGTATTACCTATTTTTGAAAAAGAATTGAATATTAGTTCATTTCAATCGAGTTTAATTATTACGGTTTATTCGATTGCTGCTATTCTTTTAATCCCAATTGCTGGGTACTTATCAGACAGGATTGGCCGTAAGAAAGTAATTGTCCCTAGTCTAATCCTGACTTTGATTGGTGGACTTGTTGCAGGTCTAGCCTCCATTTGGTCTGATAACCCATTTCTTTGGATTATGCTCGGACGTGTTTTACAAGGCTTTGGCGCAGCTGGGGCAGCTCCCATTGTTTTACCTCTCGTTGGAGATTTATATAAAGATGATGATGAAAAGGCGAGCTCCTGTTTAGGCATTATTGAGACGTCTAATACGTTCGGGAAAGTTTTAAGTCCTATCGTCGGGGCAGCCTTAGCAGCTTGGATCTGGCATGTTCCATTTTTCGCTATTTCTGTATTCAGTCTTATTTCATTAGTGTTTGTTTTTATGTTTATTAAGGTGCCAAAAGACAAAGATCCGCAAGTTGACTTTAAGACTTTTTTTCAAAATACGAAAGAAACATTTAGACGGGAAGGCAACTGGTTATATGTCGTATTTGGTATTGGAATTTACACCATGCTTGTTTTATTTGCGATTCTTTTTTATCTATCGGATATATTAGAAAAACAACATGACATAGAAGGAGTTAAAAAAGGGATTATTTTAGCCATACCGCTTTTAGTGTTATGTATCGCCTCACTCATGGCTGGTAATTCAATTAAGGGTAATTTAAATACGATGAGAATGATTTTAATTGTAGGATTAATTGTGATGGGGGCTTTAGTTCCGTTCGTCGGATTTTTTGAACAAAACGTTAGAGTGTTACTCCTGATTACAAGTGCGGTTGGGCTTGCCATTGGTGCCTTACTCCCCACTCTTGATGCAATGATCACAGAAAATATCGACAAGGGAGAACGTGGTACCATTACATCAATTTACAGTTCAGCACGTTTTATCGGTGTGGCATTAGGACCACCATTAATTTCGATTTCCATGTCAGATGGTCTACAAATAACTTCAATTATAGCTGGGATTTTAGCATTCGGAATATTAATCTGCGTCTTTGTTTTTATCAAAGCACCAGGTAATAGCTAAAAAGATGAGGGCTACTCTCCCTCATCTTCTTTTTCTAACTTGAAATCCTGTTGATCATTCGATTCGATCACACCTAACGTAGCGTCATCTATGTCCTTATCTTCAAGTAACATCTCAACAACTTCAAACTTGATATCATCGGCATCTGCTAACGACAATCCTTTTTCTAATTCAATATAGCTTTCAACATGATATTGTCTTCCTTCTTGTAATACACGTAATTTATGAATATCTACTACTTTTGAATGTTTTAAAATAATCTCAGCCACTCGATTCTTAACTCTCTTAGGAGCCGCTACACCCACTAAGCCAATCGTATTTTCGTATCCAATCTTTATGGCGATGCCTATAAGTAGGACACCAATTAGAATTGTACCAATCCCATCGACTAAATAGTTACCTGTATAATGTGCGATGACCACCGCTATTAAAGCCACTAAAGCACCAAATGTTGCTACGATATCTTCATAAAATACTAGTCGGGTTGGTGGAGCGGAGTACTTAATATTCTTGAATACACTTTTCATAAACCCATCTTTAGATGTATCAACTTCTGACTCCGCCACAACCTCTTTCATAACTTTGAACAGAACGGCTCCATCTATTGCAATCGACGTAATTAATATGCCCACATTCAGCCAAAAGTTTTTAGATTCTTGAGGATGTTGAATTATCTCCCACCCTTTATGGATTGTTTCATAAGCCATAATAGAAACAACAATAACGGCTAGTAGAACAAATAAGTTCACCACCCGGTTAAAGCCAGTCGGAAACCGTTTTGTTGGCTCTTTTTCAGCTAGGGCGCTTCCAAAATACACCATCCCTTGATTCAAGGCGTCAGCCGTAGAATGAATCGCAGTCGCTAGCATCGCCCCACTCCCACTAATAACAGCTGCAATCCATTTAATCGTAGCCAGTCCTACATTTCCTAAGGCCGAAACTCCTGATGATTTATTCCCCTTTTTCAGTAATTCCCACATAATTGAATCCCTTCTTTTCTAAGTATTAGTGTTATTTTTCTCAATACCGCCGATTTGATACTCCATGTTCAGGCACGCTTCGATGTTGCAGCAATATATTAAATATAGGTGAATAACATGCGAGTATACTTAGCATTAATTAGTTTGAGCGTTATTTGGGGTTTGACTTTTATTTTTATAAAAATGACAGTCGAGAATACTGGCGTTTGGGGAATGGTCTTTTTAAGATGTTTCATTGGCGCATTATTTTTGTTGCCTGTTTTTTTATTTAAATTACGTTCTAGGGAAACTCCTATTCCATATAAACATTTAATCATCCTAGGAGTGATTAACGCTGGAATTCCGTGGGGATTTTTGGCATGGAGCGAAACAGTCATTAATAGCAATACAACTTCTGTCATTAATGCATTAACGCCTTTATTTACAGCATTAATAGGCTTTTTATTTTTTAAGAAGCATCTATTGAAACGACAGTGGCTAGGCATTTTAATAGGTTTTTTTGGTATTGTTGTGTTAACTGAATTTCAAATTCATCAACTGTTTGGAAGCCATTTTATTGGTATTGGAACGATGACATTAGCAACGATTTTTTATGCTTTTGGCTCTCAGTATTTAAAAAAGCACCTCCAAAGAGAAGACTTAGTGATCACGATTACTGTCTCCTTATTTGTGGCATCAATCGTTGGGCTCCTTGTTGGGGGTGCTATGAACGATTTGCCAAGTTTTTCGACTTTTAATTTAGAAACGACTTTGATTGTGTTAGCGCTAGGTGCGATAGGATCCGGCCTGGCCCACTTGTTGCTGTATTACATGATTATTAACGGGACACCCGAATTCGCCGCGACGGTTGCTTATATTATACCTATTACCGCGATTATAGCGAGCTTTTTCATTTTAAACGAACCGATTACCGTGAATTTGGTGTCAGGAATGTTATTTATTTTTATCGGGATTTATATTACGGGTCGCTACAGAAGGGGGTAGATTTTGTTTATTTATCTACCCTTTTTTGCGATTTATCTACCCCATTTTCAAAAATATCTACCGCGAAATTTGTCGACGAAGTAAAAACCGCGTTTTTATCTACCCCTAAATCAAATTTATCGAACTTTTTAACAACAAACCCTGTGCCTTAAATGGACACAGGGTTGTTATGTTTCACTAATAAGTCAAAATACTTTAGTGCAAGTGGATCCTCTTCATATTGTTCCGAATGATATGTTTGCTGTATGAACAGTTCAGCTAAAGCGTAATCACGATCAAAAGTTTCGCCTTCTTCAATTTGCTCAAGAGCGACGACCGCTTCAAATAAATCGCCCATCTCTTTTGCTAGCTTTTTCGGATACATGAGTTTGACTTCATCGCTTGCCTGCGAAAGTTTATAGACGGCTCTCTCTAAATCGTTCATTTTATTCTTCACGACATTTTTTAAATTCTTCGCTCGAGAGTTTATCTGTGACAATCGATTATCAAGGTCTTCTAAAAACAACTCATGCACATGATATTTTTCTAACAACCGTAAAACTTCCAAGCCTAAAATATTGGCGGTACCTTCCCAGACGGTAAGCACTTGAGCATCTCGTAATAGCCGTGGCATGACAAAGTCTTCGATATAACCGTTTCCTCCATGCATTTCAATGGCCTCATGAGAGAACTTAATCGCCTGCTCAGCTGTTTCTTTTTTCATAATGGCAATATACAAACGTAACAAAGCCTTCTCCGGTTCTGTTGCGTTCGCATTCGCTATCACACGATCAAATAGCCGAACTACTTCAAACGTGGCATAAGTCTCAACCTCTAATTTAGTCACCAGTTTAGCGAGTGACTCCTTCACCATTGGGTACTGAGTCAGCTTATTGCCAAACGCCGCTCGATCCTCTGCATAATCTCTCGCCTCAACATATGCCCGTCTCATTATTCCAACAGACGCAATCGCATTACAGACTCGAGATAAGTTTAAAGCCTCCATCATATATTTAAATCCTTGCTTAGGGTCTCCAACTAAATAGGCCTTAGCGCCATGAAATTCAACTTCAGCTGACGGAACAGCTTTTACACCTAGCTTATCTTTTAGCCGACGAATACTTAACTTTTGTTCCCGACGATTCTCTTCCCATGGCACCAAAAATAAACTCAGCCCTTTAGTACCACTTGGCGCCCCTGCCATACGTGCTAACACCATCGCAATACCGCACATCCCAGCATTACTGGCAAAATACTTCTCACCATACAAACGATATTGCTCTCCTTCTTGAACCGCTTCAACGACGTTTGCTCCTACATCCGAACCTCCCTGCCGTTCAGTTAAAAAAGTGGCCCCTTCATACAGTTCTACATCACCAGTTGATAAGACATGTGGGAGAAACTGCTCCTTCAGTTCATCATCTGCATAATGATCGATTAAATAGGCTGTCGCCATCGTTAGCGTAACAGGACAATAAAAGCCAGGCTCGGACTGTGACAGTAAATAACCTTGGGCATAAGAGTATATGTAATTACCTTTTTCACTTAGATCTGGAATGTCTTTATGCGGATAAGCAACAATACCAGTGTTGTACGTTTCCTCAACGGTTTTTTTATAACCTTCGTTCACCCATACGTGGGAGACATCTTCTCCCATTTTGTCATACTTAATAAGCCGAGGCTGCCCTTCTCGATCCGTGTGCTTCGCCCGATCATCTATGTCTGTCGCAACACGTTCACCAAACTTAGACAACTCTCGGTTCGCATAGTCGAACAAGCTAGGGTTTAATAATTTTTTAAGAATCCGTTGTAACAATACGTCTTCTGTATAAAAGTTAGCACTCATTTAGCCACCCCTTTTATCTAAAAATTCATACTATTATTATAACATTTATGTACATAAAAAAGGCTGCGAATCCTCGCAGCCTTTTCTTTCCTCATCTTAGTACCAAGCAGCACCTACGATAATTAATAAGATAAATAACACGACAACTAACGCAAAGCCACTGCCGTATCCGTGTCCTCCTGACATGAGTAAATCCCCCTTTTTTCGATTTTCAATAACAATATATGTTTCGTTAACAACATTGATAAGGCGAACGCACAGGTTTAAGTCTATTTTATTATAAATGCCTTACCAACTAGTGTTGATAAGGCATTTATTTTAGCAATAGAAAGTTGCTCCAACTATGACTAGTAAAATAAACAGTACAAGATATAACGTAAAATCGTTATAACCTCTTCTGTATCCTCCAAAACCGCAGTTACTCACGATCTAACCCCCTTCAATGTTAACTTATGGAGATGATTTTGAATTGAAACGGGCCAAAGTTCTAATTTGGCTTAGTACCAAGCAGCGCCAACAATAACTAACAGGATAAACAACACAACAATCAACGCAAAGTTTCCACCATAGTTATAGCCCATTATAATCCCCCTCTCACACTCGGATCAGAGAACTTTATTTCTCTGTCTACTTACCTTTATGTCAATTAAACTAAAATTGTATAGACAACTATCATCTAGGGACATTGAATTGGTGAGATAACCTATGAGTGAAGGTGTACATCACGAATGTAATTATGCACGTACCTATAAAGGAACTAATTATATATAATTTTCCACAAAATTTTCATACTGTTAAATTAGGACAAGTATAAGAAGGGGGACTTGAATGAGGAAATTAGTTATATTAAATGGTATTGCGTTAGCCATCGTGTTATATGTTAACTATTTATCAGTTGCTTTGCCTATTAACGGACAAACTCATTTTATGTGAACTATGAAATACAGTGGACATTATTGCTACTAGTTTTATTAGCCATTTTTGCAGTGTGGCTCTCTATTAAAATGCAAGACTTAATTTATCCTCTAGTTTATGCTTGGGCTTTTGTTGGTGTGGCAGTGAAACGTGTAGGTGAGTATCCAATCATAACATTGGTAGCTATAGTAATGGCTATATTTATTATTGTTTATGTTTTATATATTATTGTTAAGAAAAAACTTATTAAGGTAGTATAATATCGACGATTTAAATAAGCCGAACTCTAGGATAACCTAAGGTTCGGCTTCTACTTCATTTGTTATTCAACTGCTTGGATTCTAACTGGAAAAATATACGGCTCATCCGGCTCTCCTACTTCTTTTATTTGATCTACCTTTACCATTGGTAGCTCTAAATCGTTATAAGTTGCCACATCAAGCGTTCCTTCAATTTCTACCCAAGTATCTTCTTCAAATGTAGATGCTTCATCAAATTCACTGAGAAAGCCAACAATACTTGCGTCTGCAACACAATGAGTGATTAAGAATCTAGAAACCACTAATTGATCTTCGTTAAAACCATCCTCTTTATAAACAAAACCAAACAGCTTTATTGTTTCTGAGATTTCCTCATAATACGGTGAGTAAATATCATCAGTCATATCAATTAAACCTGAATCTTTTAATTGGTTCATTTTCTTGTCAAATTCCTTTTGAGATAAATAATTATCATTGTAAACTTTTTCGCCATGTTCCTCTGAGTTGTCAAAGTCGTCGGGCACTTCATCTGGTGTATTTATTTCATCCTCTAAGTCCGGTTCATCATTCGTTTCCTGAGGTTCTGATACGGTATTCTCTTGACTGTTTGCTGCTTTGGATAACACACTACCCTTGTTAGCGGCAATTGATGAATCAAGAACAGCAGGCGGTAAAGCGAACCCCGTTAATAACGGAAATATGATAATTAAATAACTAATAGCCTTTTTAGGAAATGGATCATGCTCGCCGTGGTCATGTCCGCAATCGTGGCCACAATGATCATGATTATGCTTGGTGTCTTGCCAAACCCTACTTAACTGAACCAAAAACAGCAGAATAAAGATCCCAGCTGCAATTTGACTCATTAGAGCATATTTAGGGTTAATAAACCTAGCAATTTCGCCTGTGTAATTTAGTAACTCCAAGGGATGGAAATTTAATGAAGCACAAAAAAGCACCGAATCGTTTCGGTGCTTTTTATATGGAGACGGTGGGAATCGAACCCACGTCCAAGGATAACGACACTTAAGCTTCTACGAGCGTAGTCGGTATATTATCATTCGCCGACTCTTCAGCCTACCGACAGGCTTCCGAGTGGCTAGTCTGATTAATCTCTTCTAAAGACCTCAGACGGTGGCCTTTAGCGTAGCCCGCTTAGTTTGAGACCCTTCAATCTGCCACACGGGCGATGGCAGGAAGGATCCTGTAGAATCTGCTTACGCAGCTACAGCGAAATCGTTTTGTTTGCCAGTTATTATTAACTGAATGACGTTTAACGAGTCGTCACCTCGGCTCGCTACTTAAGCTCGACCTATCCCTGTCGAATCCGGAACGTCCCCGGATAAAATGAATCTTTATTCGTTTGTATACTCATTATAACACGCTCATACACATTTGAAAATGGAAATACTTGTTTAGTAATTGTCCTTTAAAGCGCGCTCGACATCACGTTTCATCGCTTTTTGTTTTAGATCTTCACGTTTGTCGTATTTTTTCTTACCCTTACCTAATCCTATGAGTAACTTAGCAACTCCATTTTTAATATAAATCTTTAAAGGCACAAGTGAGTACCCTTTTTGTTGCGTCTTACCAATTAATTTATTGATTTCACTTTTATGAAGTAAAAGTTTTCTAGCACGTGTCGGCTCATGGTTAAATTGGTTCCCCTGTTCATACGGTGATATATGCATATTATGAACGTAGGCCTCACCATTTGAGATCCTAGCGAAGGCATCTTTTAAATTAACCCGACCTGCGCGAATGGACTTAATCTCAGTTCCTTTTAGAACCATGCCTGCTTCATACGTTTCTTCAATAAAGAAATCATGACTAGCTTTTCGGTTTGTTGCAATGGCATTCGAATCTTTTTTCGCCATCTTACTTCCTCCTCACTGCATAACGTTATTTTACCAAAAACAAACGGTGATTCAAACTAATCTTTTTAATAGACAAGTACAAAATGAATATGGCACTATTAGTAATTAGGAAATGTAAGATAGGGGGATGCAATGTGATTGACACCATTCAAATTCGACCGTTAACAATGAGTGATTTAGACTTATATAAAAAGATGCAAACAGGTATTAAAGATGATTATATTATACGTATTTTCGACCGCCTCATCACAAGTGACGAACATCAAGTGTATGGCCTTTTTGTAGAAAACGATTTAGTATCCATAGCTGGATATACAATTTTTGCTGAACAGTACGCCATGCTTGGCCGATTAAGAAGTGACCTACGTTACACAGGTAAAGGCTATGCAACACAACTCATTCAATATGTGATTGAACAGATTAAGAAAATGCCTGAGATTAAATGGATTGGAGCTAACACACAGAGGCACAACTTTTCTGCTTTAAGAGTGTTGGAAAAGGTTCAGCTTCCACCACTAAAAGCATTACACGCATCAACGTTAGTCAATCCAGAAAGACTTAACAACACACCCGGTGCTTCCTGGACACCTGTAACATCTCTTGAAGAAAAACGTGAATGGGTTTCTAGCATCGAAAATGATTCTAATATTATTTTTCCTTACCAGGCTTATTATCCATTCCCAGCGTCACCTAACTTATTTAAAGATGACGAAATTAAGAATTGGTATTTCTATAAAAATCCTAATGAAGATCGAGTGCTAATCGTCTATTACGACCAGAAAAAATATGATTATGCGCACGTTGTTTATCTATGGAATGATATGTTCAAGCAACCTGGCCTGTGGGAGACGGTGTTTGAAGTACACGAGCTATTCAAAGAGAAATATGGTGAAGATATAAAAATTAGAACTGATTTAACTGATGTCTCTAGAAAAGATACGCATGATGACGCATTTGAGATTCAAGATCCATGGGTGCTGCATGGGATTTGGGTATGATTTCCCCATAAAATTAATTTTTTCCCCATATAATCAAAAATTTCCCCATAAATCAGAAAAATTCCCTATAAAATAGAATTTTTCCCCATAAATCACTGGAAACGCCACAGCAGCGAGCTGTGGCGTTCTTTTATTTCTTACTCTTCTTTGGCTTTTTATTTAATTTCTTTGCTTTAATGACTTTGTCTTCTTTTTCTTTCTTCTTAGGTTCCATTCCAACGATTTCAAAGTCGATGACGCGCTCTTCAATATTCGTACTGACAACACGTACTCGAACTTCATCACCAATTCTAAAGATGTTTCCTGTTCGCTCACCAATCATGACATGATGTTTGTCATCAAAATGGTAGTAATCATCAGTCAAGTAGCTAACGTGAACAAGTCCTTCAATCGTATTCGGTAACTCGACAAACATACCGAAGTTGGTAATCGAGCTAATGATCCCGTCAAATTCTTCACCAATTTTATTGCTCATGAACTGAGCTTTCTTAAGGTCATCCGTCTCACGTTCGGCGTCAATCGAACGACGCTCCATTTCGGACGTGTGACGAGCAATATCAGGAAGCTTATTTTTCCATTCATCTTGAGTATCTAACCCGATATCACCTTCAATAATGTACCTTCTAATTAATCGGTGAACGATTAAGTCAGGGTAACGACGAATTGGGGACGTGAAGTGTGTGTAAAACTTCGTCGCCAACCCAAAGTGGCCGATACTCTCAGGTGCATAGCGTGCTTTCTGCATAGAGCGGAGCATTAGTTTTGAGACAATCAAGTCTTCCTTGCTTCCTCTAATTTCATCAAGTACACCTTGTAAGGCTTTTGGATGAATGGTATCGATAGATCCTTTAATTTGGTAACCAAGGTTTGCAATAAACTCAAAGAACGTTTGTAGTTTACCTGGATCTGGATCTTCGTGAATTCGGTGAATAAATGGTACTTCCATCCAATGGAAATGCTCTGCGATTGTTTCGTTAGCTGCTAGCATAAAGTCCTCGATAATTCTCTCAGCTTCTCCGCGTTCACGTAAGACAACGTCAATTGGGTCGCCTTGTTCATCCACTAAAACTTCCGCTTCTTTAAAATCAAAATCAATTGCCCCACGAGCCATACGCTTCTTTCGTAAAACATGAGCAAGCTCATGCATGTCTTTAAACATTGGCACTAATGGCTCGTAGCGTTGATTTAGTTCTTCATCGCCATCCAAAATACTATTAACATCAACGTACGTCATTCGTTCTGTTGTATTAATCACCGCTTGGAAAATCTCGTGACTAACGATATCACCACTTGAGTCAATTTCCATCTCACAACTTAGAGTCAGCCTGTCCACCTGTGGATTCAGTGAACAAATTCCGTTCGATAAACGGTGCGGAATCATCGGAACGACACGGTCTGTCAAATAAGTACTTGTACTACGTTCAAATGCCTCTTCATCAATTGGAGAACCTTCCTCAACATAATAAGAAACATCCGCAATATAAACACCTAATAAATAGTTACCATTCTCAAGTTTCTTAACACGAACCGCATCGTCTAAGTCTTTCGCGTCAGCACCATCAATTGTAACAATCTGTTCTTGACGTAAATCACGGCGGTTTTCAATTTCGCTTTCAGAGATTTGATCCGGTACTTCATTAGCATGCTTAATCGTTTCTGGATCAAACTCAGCTTTAATGCCATGTTTATGAATAATCGATAAAATTTCGATACCTGGATCATTTTTATGACCTAAGATATTAATGACTTCACCCTCAGCGCTTTTGCGACCTTCTGGATATTCTGTAATTTTAACAATTACCTTATGACCATCAACAGCGCCACCTGAGTTTCCTTCACGGATAAAAATATCATTTGGAATACGCTTATCATCCGCAATGACAAAACCGAACCGACCATTATCTTGGTACGTTCCAACAATTGGTGCATTATTGCGTTCCACGATTCGAACGACAATACCCTCAGGACGATTTCCTGTTTCTGAAGGTGTTTCAACTCGAACGAGCACAGTATCACCATTCATTGCGGTCATTAAATCCGACTGATGAATATAGATATCAGACTGATCTTCATCATCCGGAATTAAGAAAGCGAATCCTTTAGAGTGTAACTGAATTCTTCCTCTAATAAGATTCATTCTCTCTGGCAACCCGTAACGGTTTTTACGGTTACGAACGAGTTCTCCTTCGCTTTCAAGCTCATTTAATTCTTTCATTAGTTCTTGTAATTCTTCACTTGTGTGCAGGTCAAACTCTTCTTGTAAATCAGAGACACTCATTGGTCTCGTTGCTTCTTCTTCAAAATAGTTTTTTAGACGTTGCTTCAAATCTGCCACATCGTCACCTCATTTCTGCTATTCGGACCAATCAAGTTTTTCTAAAAATTGATAAACATCCTCATGAACTTGTTCTTTGTAATCACTTAATGTAATAACATGTGGTGCACCTTCGTACCATTTGATATCCTTTTCATCTGCTTCAACATTGTCATATATATATTGTGCACTATCTTTATTAATCATTTGATCTTCTTCTGCTTGTAAGACAAATGTTGGTGCATAAATGGTATCAATCTCATCGTGCACTTCTTCAATTAGTTTACTTAATGACTGGAAGGTATCATCCGAGTTCTCTACTAACTCATCTACTTCCTGTTTAATGTCATCATCGTCTTTTTGTTCTAGTTGTTTATATTCTTTTGCAAATTGACGAAAACCTTGCGTCAATTCTTCAACATTATCAAAAAAGACAGGCGAACAAATCGGGATGACAGCTTTTACTGGTTTGTTATAGGCTAGGCGTAATGCTAAAACTCCCCCTAGTGATAAGCCAGCAACAGCTATATTATCGTATCCAAGGTTTTTCAAATGTTCGTACCCATCTACAGCATCTTGCCACCAGTCCTTAGCATTTGATTTAACAAGCTCTTCTGGTGGTGCGCCGTGTCCTTTGTAAATCGGCGCATGTGAGGTGTAGCCTTTTTTTTCTAAATAACGACCTAACATTCTGACATCTGCCGAATGGCCTGTGAAACCATGTAAAAGTAGGACAGCTCTTTTGCTATCTTTTACTTCGAATGTAAATGGTTCTGGTTGTTTGATTTGCATCTTGATCACCTTCCATATTTCTACTTATTAGTTTCCCTATTTACGTTTGTGATAATCATACTCATTGAAAATTTTTCATATCCACTTTATTTTTAGAAAAATATACCAGCATTAATTCACATAAGAAAACCCGCCATAAATGGCGAGCCATTATTAAAGTATCTTTATGTAAGTAAAAAAACAGTAAGTGTGTCACTTACTGTTTTCGGCTCACGAAATTAAAGAATATAACCTAATAAGAACGTAATAACCATGAACGCTACACCAAAAATAATCGTTAGTCGGTGTAATACGCCATCGATTCCACGTGCTTTTTGTTTACCAAATAGTTGCTCAGCACCACCTGAGATTGCGCCAGATAGTCCAGCACTTTTACCCGACTGAAGTAATACAACAACAATAAGACCGATTGTAGTAATGAATAATAGCGTAACTAAAAATGTATACATTCTATTGACCTCCTAGTTCATACGGACAATTCCATAATATAAATGTAGCACAATCTTACGACAATTCGCAAGGTCATTTTGAATTAAATCGATATAGAACATAATAGAGTTAAAATACTATTAATAAAAGCCGAACCTAGTAATAGTTCGGCTTTTATTTTTTTGGGCCAAAATGCTTCGCTTTCCGCAGGCACGGCTTCAACTTCCCCAAACTCACTTCCGTTCGTTTGACGTAATTTTCTGCTCGTGCTTTTCCTGCTGGAGTCTCGCATTTTGGCTAAGATTAACTTCAGTTACTTTATTATACTTACTATACCTAACTTAAGCCTCGTCGCTGATTGACGGTTTCTTTTCTTCTAAATCTGGTTCTGTTTCTGATACAAACAACGCACATGTTGCGTCACCTGTTACGTTAACAGCTGTACGTGTCATATCAAGTAGACGATCTACACCAAGAATCAAACCAATAGCTTCTACAGGTAAGCCAACTTGATCTAGCACCATTGCTAACATAATTAGACCTACACCCGGTACACCAGCAGTACCAATTGATGCAAGAATCGCAATTAATAATACTGTTAAGATTTGCGTAAAGCTTAAGTCTACGGCATATACTTGTGCGATAAACACAGTCGCCACACCCTGCATAATAGCGGTACCATCCATATTAATTGTGGCACCTAATGGTTGAACGAAACTACTAACTGATTTGCGTACACCTAGACGTTCTTGAGCTGTTTTCATACTAACAGGTAATGTAGCACCACTACTTGCTGTACCAAATGCAACACTCATAGCAGGTGAGAAGTTTTTAAAGAACCACCATGGGCTCTTCTTAGCCACGAACTTAATCACTGAACCGTAAGTAACAATTGCGTGAATAAATAACGCAGCAAGTACTACAATGAAGTAAGCTGCCATTGATTTAATAGCATCAAGTCCTGCACCACCTACAGCCGATGCAATAAGACCAAATGCACCAAACGGAGCTGTGTACATAACAATCATAATTAAATACATGACCAGCTCATTCGCTTGTTCAAATAAACGATAGATACGATCTGTTTTCTTTGTAAGCATTGCTAGACCAAAGCCGATAAAAATCGCAAAGAAGATGATTTGAAGCATTTCTCCGGATGTCATCGCGTCTATTGGATTTGTTGGAATTATATTAACTAATGTATCTACAACCGATGGAGCTTCATCGCTTTCAAAGTTCTCAGCTTCTTCATTCATTAAACCAGGTTCACCTGGTTGTACAATAAATGCTAGTGCCATTGCGATTGAAATCGCTACCGCAGTTGAAAATAAGAAAAAGATGATTGTTTTTCCGCCAATACGTCCCAACTTTTTAGGGTCACCAATATTAGCTGTACCAAGAACAATAGATATGAATACAATCGGGACCACCATCATTTGGATTAGACGTAAGAATATATCCCCTAATGGTGCGAATAGGTACTTGTCTACTGGACCGAATAGATCAGGAGTAAATATGTTCATTCCTAAACCGATAACTATACCTAGTATTAAAGAGTAAATGATGTATTTAGTTAGATTTTTCACCATATTTCATAACCTCCCTTTCTCCAATAGTAATACTAAATAAATATGTAACTTTTGTCCAATTTATCACCGAAAAAATAGTCAAAAATTCACACTGAAAATATTGTCAAACCCTATTATATCAAGGGGTTCTATTTTTGATGCTAGTAAAAAATTACCGGCATAGATTAGACATTTTTTTAGAAAAAAAGACTTCCCTCACTGGAGTGGGGAAGTCCCTCCACATATTATTTTAAGTTGTAAAAAGCTGTTGTACCTGCATAAGTTGCGGCAGTTCCTAAGAAATCTTCAATTCTTAGAAGTTGGTTGTATTTAGCCACACGATCTGTTCTTGATGGTGCACCCGTTTTAATCTGACCAGCATTAGTTGCAACTGCAATATCCGCTATGGTCGCGTCTTCTGTTTCACCTGAACGGTGAGAAATAACAGCCGTGTATCCAGCTTTCTTAGCCATTTCAATAGCCTGGAACGTTTCTGTTAATGTACCGATTTGGTTCACTTTTACAAGGATTGAGTTTCCGATTTCTTTTTCAATACCTTCAGACAGTTTCTTCGTGTTCGTTACGAATAGGTCGTCCCCTACTAATTGTACACGATCTCCAATTCGTTCAGTTAAAAGTTTGAAGCCATCCCAGTCATTTTCATCTAATCCATCTTCAATAGAAACGATTGGGAATTTGTTAACCATCTCTTCGTACCAATCAACCATTTCTTCAGCAGTACGTGTGACACCTTCACCTTTAAGGTTATATTTTCCATTATCATAGATTTCTGAAGCCGCTACGTCCATTGCTAGTTTCACTTCTGAACCTGCTTTATAACCAGCAGCTTCAATTGCTTCTACGATCGTTTCAAGAGCTTCTTCATTAGATTTTAAGTTAGGGGCAAATCCACCTTCGTCACCTACAGCTGTATTATAGCCTTTGTCTTTTAATACTTTTTTCAGCGCGTGGAAAATTTCCGCACCTTGACGAAGAGCTTCTTTGAAAGTTGGAGCACCAACAGGCATAATCATAAATTCTTGAATATCGACGTTATTATCAGCATGCTCCCCACCGTTTAAAATGTTCATCATTGGAGTTGGAAGTGTTGTCGCATTGAATCCACCTAAGTATTGGTAAAGTGGAAGACCTAAGTAATCTGCAGCTGCATGTGCTGTTGCCATAGAAACACCTAGGATTGCGTTAGCGCCTAGCTTAGCTTTATTTTCTGTTCCATCTAGTTCGATTAACAACTGATCCACTAAAACTTGGTCCGTCACATTGTAGCCAACAAGCTCAGGCGCAATGATATCATTCACATTTTTTACTGCTTCTTCGACACCTTTTCCTAAGTAACGATTTTTGTCACCATCACGCAATTCAACCGCTTCATATTCACCAGTTGAAGCACCACTTGGAACAAGCGCAGAGCCAAATGCTCCAGACTCAGTTTGAACTTCAACTTCGATCGTCGGATTACCTCTTGAATCTAATACTTCCCTAGCATAAACATCAACTATAAATGGCATGTTTGAAACTCTCCTTTATTCTTTTTTATAAAAATTCATCAGGCTTTGTTTACGGACTGTTTTTGAAAATTAACGGCCCCTTTTCGAGACTTATTGACCCTTTTTTGAGACTTATCGACCCTTTTTCAGGATTTATCGACCTTTTAACTAAATTTATCGACCCTTGATTAGAAAATATCGACCCTTGCTCAAGTTTTATCGGTCAGTTTTTTTAATTTATCGGTCACTTTTCCGAAAATATCAGTCAGTTATTTAATTAACGATTGGCCTGTCATTTCTGTAGGTTGTTTAATATCTAATAAATCCAATACCGTTGGCGATAGGTCACCTAAAATTCCATCATCACGTAGTTCTAAGCCTGATTTCGTTACGATTACGGGAACAGGATTGGTCGTATGAGCGGTCATTGGACTGCCGTCTTCATTTAAAACTTGATCGGCATTTCCGTGGTCTGCTGTGATAACCGCGTGGCCACCTAACTCAACTATTTGATCTACGACTTTGCCTAAGCACTCATCAACTGCTTCAACTGCTTTAACAGTAGGTTCGACTTTTCCTGAATGGCCGACCATATCAGGGTTCGCAAAGTTCAGGATAATCAGGTTTGGTGGGTCTTCTTCTAACGTTCCTAGTAAAGCACCTGTCACTTCATAAGCACTCATTTCTGGCTTCAAGTCATAAGTCGCAACTTTGGGTGAATCGATTAAAATTCGTTTCTCCCCTTCAAATTCTTGGTCGAGCCCACCACTCATGAAATAAGTCACATGAGGGTACTTCTCCGTTTCTGCAATGCGGAGTTGCTTTAAACCTTCATTAGCAACGACTTCACCAATCGTATTCTTTGGCATGTTTGGTGGATAAGCTACATGAACATTTAAGTCCTCACTGTATTGCGTCATCGTCACCATTTCTAAATTATTTAAAGGTTCATAGGTTTCTTCAAAAACATCTAAACGATTATTTGCAAAAACATCCGTTAACTGTAGTGCGCGGTCTGGTCTGAAGTTGGCAAAAATTATCGCATCTCCATCTTGAACCTTTCCGACAGGTGAACCTGATTCATCCGTCATGACGAATGGATCAACAAATTCGTCCACAACATCTATGTTGTAAGAATCTTCAACAGATTGAACAGCATTCTGAGATGTCGGACCTTCACCTAAACGTATCGCACGGAACGCTTTTTCCACACGCTCCCAACGATTGTCACGATCCATCGCATAATAACGACCAGATACTGTCGCAAGTCGGCCAACACCTAGTTCATCCATTTTCGCTTGCAACTCTTCAAGATAAGTAACTGCTGTTTTAGGTCCGACATCACGGCCATCTAAAAACGCATGAACATAAACATCTTCAACCTCTTGCTCTTTTGCCATCTCTAGTAAAGCAAATAGATGTTTAATATGACTATGAACACCACCATCAGATAACAAACCAAAAATATGGAGCGCACCGTCATTATTTTTCGCATGACTAGAAGCCTTCACAAACGCTTCATTTTGATGAAACTCACGCTCTTTAATCGATAAATTAATGCGAGTTAAGTTTTGATAAACAATGCGGCCTGCACCTATATTTAGGTGTCCTACTTCTGAGTTCCCCATTTGACCTTCTGGAAGACCAACTGCTTCTCCATATGCCCTTAGCGTAGAATGGGGATAGTTATTCCAGTAACGGTCAAAATTAGGCGTGTTCGCTTGTTTAACAGCATTACCATATTCTTCGTCGCGTAAGGCATAACCGTCTAAAATGATGAGTGCCGCGAGTCTGTTATCGGGCATTCTGACCAGCCTCCACTAATTTTAAGAATGAGTCTTCTTTTAAACTTGCGCCACCAACAAGTGCACCGTCGATATCTGATTGGCTTAAAAGCTCTTCAATATTTTCAGGCTTCACGCTTCCACCGTATTGAATGCGGACTTCTTGTGCCACTTCTTCGCTAAATTGATCTTGAACCACTTGACGGATATGAGCACATACTTCATTTGCTTGTTCTGTTGTGGCTGTTTTTCCTGTACCGATTGCCCAAATCGGTTCATAAGCAAGAACAACTTGTTTCGCTTGTTCGTCTGTTAATCCTTGAAGGGCGTTACGAACTTGTCCCTCAACAAAGCTCATTGTTTCATTGTTTTCACGTTGCTCTAACGATTCACCTACGCAAACGATCGGTAGTAAGTTATGTGCAAAAGCTGCTAAAGTCTTTTTGTTAACTGACTCATCTGTTTCGTTGAAATACTGACGACGTTCTGAGTGTCCGATCACGACATAATCTACAAGTAAGTCTTCCAACATGCTTGGGCTTACTTCGCCAGTGAAGGCACCGCTTTCTTCATAGTGCATGTTTTGAGCACCGATCTTCACGTGAAATTCTCTTGCCGCTTCTGATAAAAATGGAATATGAACAAATGGCGCACAAACAACTGTGTCCACTTCATCGTTTGAAGGTACTTTTTCACGGATATCAACGACAAAACGCGCCCCTTCAGCCACAAGCTTATTCATTTTCCAGTTTCCTGCAATGATTGGTTTTCTCATGATTTCACCTCTGTATTTTAAATTACTTTTCGTTTAATGCTGCAACGCCTGGAAGTACTTTACCTTCCATAAATTCAAGGGATGCTCCTCCACCTGTAGAGATGTGATCCATCTTTTCAGCGTAACCAAATTTCTCAACGGCCGATGCAGAGTCACCGCCACCAATAACCGTATACCCTTCTGTTTCAGCTAATGCTTCAGCAACACCTTTTGTTCCGTTCGCAAATGCTTCATACTCAAATACACCCATCGGTCCATTCCAAATCACAAGCTTAGAATCTTTAACAATATCACTAAACTTATTTACCGTTTCAGGGCCAACGTCTAGCGCTTCCCAATCAGCTGGGATTTCTTCAATCGAAACAACTTTCGTATTCGCTTCTCTAGAAAATTCATCTGCTACCACGGCATCGACAGGTAAATGTAGCGATACCCCTTTGTCTTTGGCTTTTTGCATAAACTCTTTAGCTAAATCAATTTTATCTTCTTCTAATAATGACTTTCCAATCTCATGACCTAAGGCTTTAATGAATGTGTAAGATAAGCCTCCCCCGATTAATAGGTGGTCAACTTTATCTAATAAGTGGTCAATTACACCAATCTTATCCTTAACCTTCGCCCCGCCAATGATTGCTGTAAATGGTCGTTCAGGATTTTCTAACGCCTGGCCTAGCACTTCGATTTCCTTTTCTAGTAAAAAGCCTGACACTGCAGGTAAATGATGAGCAACGCCTTCAGTTGATGCATGTGCACGGTGAGCGGCACCGAATGCATCGTTTACATAAACATCTCCAAGTGACGCTAACTGTTCTGCTAATTCAGCATCGTTTTTCTTTTCACCGGGATGGAAACGAACGTTTTCTAATAGTAAAACTTGTCCATTATCCAAACTATTTACTTCATTCACCACTTCTTGGCTGTAAACTTCGTCAGCTTTTAAAACGGGTTGTTCAAGTAAATTACTTAAATGTTGAGCAACCGGATCTAAGCGTAACTCATCAACGACTTCACCACCTGGTCGTCCAAGGTGACTCATTAATACCACGCGAGCTCCCTGTTCAACTAAATATTGAATCGTAGGTAACGCCGCACGAATACGTGTATCATCTGAGATTTCCCCTTTAGATAAAGGCACGTTAAAATCGACACGACATAAAACGCGCTTACCTTTTAAATCCATATCTTTTACCGTCATTTTGCGCATGTCAAAACCTCCAAATAGTTCTTTATGTAACTAATATAGCAAAACTTACCTCATGTTCCCACTCGATTCCGACAAAATTCTAGAAAATAGGGAGGAACAAGTCAATGTCCCTCCCTATATTTTACCATTATTCAATCATTCATTCGAAAAACTTATAGACCTTGTTTTGCCATATAAGCCGCTAAATCGACACAACGAGTTGAGTAACCTGATTCGTTGTCATACCAAGATACGACTTTTACCATGTTATCTTCAATAACTAATGTTGAATCACCATCAACAATTGAAGAATAAGGGCTACCATTATAGTCACTTGATACAAGTGGTAGATCTGTATAGTCTAAAATTCCTTTTAATTCATTTTCAGCAGATTCTTTTAACGCTGCGTTTAATTCATCAACTGTTACGTTTTTATCTAATTCGGCAACTAAGTCTACAATAGAAACATTTGGAGTCGGTACACGCATTGCCATACCTGTTAGTTTACCATTTACTTCTGGAAGTACTTTCGCAACCGCTTCAGCTGCACCAGTCGTTGTCGGAATGATGTTTTCAGCTGCTGCACGTGCACGACGGTAGTCTTTATGAGGTAAGTCTAAAATTTGTTGGTCGTTTGTGTACGAGTGCACAGTTGTCATGATGCCACGCTTAAGACCGAACTTGTCACTTAACACTTTTGCTACAGGTGCTAAGCAATTCGTTGTACAAGAAGCGTTTGAAACGATGTGGTGACTGTCTTTGTCATACTTATCGTCATTAACACCCATCACAATTGTTAAATCTTCATCCTGAGCTGGTGCTGAGATAATAACTTTTTTAGCACCTGCATCAATATGTTTTTGTGCATCTTCGCGTTTACGGAATAAGCCAGTTGATTCGATCACGACTTCTACACCAAAATCTCCCCATGGTAAATTTGCAGGGTCACGTTCAGATAATACTCTAACCTCTTTACCATCAACTAAAATTGCGCCTTCTTTCGCTTCGATGTCAACATCTAATTCACCGTGAACGGAGTCATATTTTAATAGATGAGCGAGCATATTCGCATCTGTTAAATCGTTAACAGCTACTACTTCAACCTCACTATTGTTTAATGCTGCACGGAATACACGACGTCCAATACGTCCAAAACCATTAATACCTACTTTTACTGCCATTATGAAAACCTCCTAAAATTATATAGATGATGATGTTAATAAAACTCGCGCGATCGCTTCGTCAATAATTAACACATCTGTTGAGCCCCATTTAAAAAAGGCTGAAATCGCTTGACTCTTACTTGCTCCACCTGCAACCGTCATAACGGTCTTATCATCTGTCAAAAGATCTTTCGTCATACCGATAGAATTTAACTGGTGTATAGTTTTCCCGTTTTGGTCAAAGTAATAACCAAAAGCTTCCCCTACTGCAGATTTTTCTTGAAGCAATTTAATTTGCTCTTCATCAGCTTGGCGGCGACGAGCCATTTTCAGCGCATCCCCAATACCATGAATGACGATCTCCGCTTGTTGAATTAAGGAAATCACATCCTTAACAGCAGGTTCTTCCATCATTTTTGTGTAAATATCTTTTCCAACGGTATCCGGTACATACAGCAAACGATAACTTCCATTCATACGTTTCGCCATCTGTACACAAATGGAACTCGCTTGGTACTCATGCATGTCACCAAGTCCACCACGCGCTGGAACAAAAAGCGGCCTGACTTGATCAATTGGGTTTAAGTTCTCTGCTACTGCTGCCATCGTAGAGCCGCCTGTTACCGTCACAATCGAGTGATCACTCAACCGTTGTAGAAGCTCTTCCGCTGCTGCTTGACCTAGCAATTCCTTAACCTCTTTGTCCTGATCCGCATTCCCTGGTACGATTTTCACCTTTTGAACTGGTAGAGCTTTTAGCAATTGAGCTTCTAAATTATCTAAGTCTGAGATCTCCCGCATGATATCTGGATAAGTCTCAACAACCGAACGTCCTTGGTCACTTACCCACATACCTTTACTTGTAACATCAACCAAACCTTGTTCATCGAGAAGCTCAATTTCACTTCGCATTTGCCTTTCCGTTTTGCCTAACTGATCAGCTAGAGTCCTGCGACCAATCGGTTCATGCAAGTGAATCATTTTTAAGATCTGATAGCGCTGATCAATGACGGTTAACAAATCCGGAATAAGCATTTTTTGAAATTGAAAAAGTTTATTCAGATCCCTCCACCTGCTTTCTTGGTCATTTTTCGTCCTTTAGGTAGTCATTTTTTGTCCCGCTGAGGGCAAAAAAATATCCTAAGAACAGAATAGCAAAACACTCCCCCGTTGGCAAACATTTTTATTTAGCCAAATTTTTCGTAATAAAATCATCCAGCGTTCCTGCGTTGAGCGATGATGCATTCAGTTCTTCTTCACCTATTTTGACAACTGGAATCGTTAAAAAATACGTTTCTAATAAAGTATCATCTTCTTCTATATTATGTTCCAAGATTTTAAAATCATACATTAATTGATAAGTCTGAAGCTGTTCCTTCGCTTCCTCACATAACTTGCACCCTGGCTTTGTATAAAAAAACACTTGGTTCAACGATTACACCCTCTTTTCATCAAAATGTTTAACAATTTGACATTAGGTTATATGAATTATAGAGCAAATAATTTTCAAAAAAGGAGAGGATTGCATGAACGATTTATCATCATCGTTCCAGAGTATGTTAAACGATTTAATCCAAGCCATTCCAAGTGTGATTGCTGCACTACTTCTATTATTACTAGCTTGGATCGTCGCAGTTGTAGCTAAAAATATTGTACAAAAGCTTTTCGTCAAAATGGGCCTACACAAAGGATTAAGTAAAACACCTGTTGTACGAGATGAAAATCACGGAAAAAGTATTCTAAATAGTGCCGGTAAAATTGTTTATTTCTTAGTGTTCATATTATTTTTACCAGCCATTCTAGATGCACTTAATATGAATTCAGTCTCCGAACCTATTTCAAATATGATGGACAAACTTCTCGGATTCATCCCGAACCTCATTGCCGCAGCCATCATTTTAGTCATTGGGATCTTCATAGCTAAACTCATCAAAGAACTATTCGAAAAATTCTTCAGAAGCTTAAATTTAGATGATTGGTTTAATAAAATTAGCCCTAGAAATAGTGGTGGAGCTGAAGTTCAAACAACTTTATCAAACGTACTAGCTAATATCATCTATATTATCATTTTAATTCCGATTGTCACAATTGCATTAGAAGCTTTAGACATTCAAACGATCTCAGAACCAATTCAAGCTGTATTAAATGATGTTCTAACTATGATTCCAAATATTTTTGTAGCGATTATTCTACTAATTGTTGGTTACTATCTAGCAAAACTACTAGGCAACCTATTAACTAGCCTACTACAAGGAACTGGCATCAATAATATTTATGAATCATTTGGATTAAATAGTGAAGACAAGCCGAATGTCGATTTAGCACAACTACTAGGAACTATTACTAAAGCGGTCATCGTCCTATTCTTTACAGTTGAGGCGCTAAACGTACTAGAACTTGAAGTGTTGAACACCATTGGTGATGCGTTAATTGGTTACCTACCATTCTTACTAAGTGCACTGTTAATCTTAGGTGGTGGCCTATTCTTAGCGAACCTATTAAGCAACTGGATTACGAAATACACAAACAGCCCATTCTCAGCACAGATCGTGAAATATGTTGTCATTGTTTTTGCCGTATTCATGACATTAGATCAATTACAGTTTGCGAAAACCATTGTTAACATTGGGTTCTTATTAATCCTAGGTGGTCTTATGATTGCGTTTGCCATCTCATTTGGTATTGGCGGACGTGAATTCGCGAAAACACAACTAGCCAAATTTGAAAATAAGTTAAATCGAAAAGATCAATAAATAACGAAGATGCCCTGAATTTGCTCAGGGCATCTTTTCTTATCTACTACATAAGCCGAGGCGTTAAACCTCGGCTTTTATTATCTATTTTTTTGATTTATTATCTAATTCTTAAGGTTTATTATCTAATTTCTGAATTTATTATCTAAATCTCGATGTTTATTATCTATTTTTCACATTTATTATCTAAAATCCAGGTTTTATTATCTATTTTTCGCTTTTATTATCTAATTTAAGTTCAGCTTCCCATTAAACTCCGAAATATCACATTGAGTTAATCGATGAATAATGTGCAGGGCTGCGTTATTATAAAACTCTTCTTCAGATGCCATGCAATTTTGTGGCACCCACATTGAATAGCCTTCTAAATAAGCATCTTTGGCGGTAAACAGCACACACATGTCGCCAGCAATCCCAGTTAAAATTAAGTGATCAACCTCTAAATCTTCAAGTAACAGATTCAATTGAGTCCCATAAAATCCTGAATGTTTTGACTTAATAATAAAAAAGTCATCTTCTTCAGGTTTTAGTTTTTCAATCCAATCTTTCGCCATACCATCTAAACAATAGTCAATAAGGTCATCATGGTTTTCCTTCCACATTCCAAAGTTATCATTCACATAGATGACAGGTAGTCCCTCTTGTTTAGCTAACTTCTTCAACTCTACCATGGGACCAACAATATCAACCGTATTGTTATAAAGGTCCTCTGCCCCTTCAAAATCCATTCGATTAATCATATCTATAATTAGTAAGGCTGTCTTTTGATTACCCATCTTGTTCACCCTTTGTATGGTTTAGGACTTGGAGCAATGTTTCGTTTATGTTCCGTAGACTTGTGTAACTGTTGAATCACATCTAATGAATCTCTTGGGATCTCTTCTCCCCTTAAATAAGCATCGATATGAGCATACGATACACCCATCTCTTGTTCATCTGTTTGGCCTTCCCAAAGTTCCGCACTTGGTTTTTTATTTAGTATCGCATCAGGCACACCTAGATATTCTGACATCTCAAAGACCTCACCTTTAGTTAGGTTCTTAAGTGGTTCTAAGTCTGATGCTCCATCACCATACTTCGTAAAATAGCCAGTATACGTTTCTGCCTTATTACCAGTGCCAACTACTAAATAGCCAAAATTTTGAGCTAGAGCATAAAGTGTGCTCATGCGGACCCGTGCTTTTAAGTTGGCACTTACCATTTGTTCTGTCTCTGCATTCCATTGGTTACCCAAAGCCTGCTTAATTAGGTCCAGTTGAACCTCGTAAGCGTTCGTCAACTCTATGCCATAATAAGTCAGATCTAATTTTTTCACGAGTTCTAAAGCATCTGGCTGTTCGTCAATAGGTTTTCCAATCGGCATGATTACACCTAGAGATTCTGCAGGAAATCCTCGTTTCATGAGTGCTGCAGCTAAAGCCGAATCAATTCCACCACTTACGCCAACGATCACCCCGTTAGCACCGGCATCTTCTACATATTCTTGCATCCATTTCACAAGATAATTCACACGCTCTTCCATCAAAGTCCCTCCTTCTTGTCTTTATAATTGTTTACCTTAACAGAGGAACTTCAAACATCATTACCTAATATTGTCTTTTTCTGAATAAAACTGTATATTTAAATAAGCGCTAATTTTTGAAGGAGTTTGAATAATGAACCAAAACAGAATTTCTTTAATCGATGCTATAAGAGGCTTCAGTTTGTTCGGAATCTTACTAGCAAATCTACTCATCTTCCAATACGGCATTTATGGAAAAGATGAATTAGACTATTACTCTGTTAACGGCATTGACCTTTTCACAAATTATCTAATAGAGATTTTTATTGAGGGCTCGTTTATGCCTATCTTCACATTCATCTTTGGTTATTCTATTGTTTTGATGATCGATAAGCTTAGATCCAATGGTTTGCCCATAAAACGCTATCTAGGCAGACGATTTATTGGATTAATCATGATTGGTGGGCTACATTTCTATTTTCTTTGGGAAGGTGACATTTTATTATCATACGGGGTTATCGGACTTATACTCTTAATGTTTATAAAACGAAAACCAAAAACCTTATTAACTTGGGCAGTTGTAATCGTATCATTAATGACAATTATTAGTTTCGTACCGGTCGACCCACAAGAGGACCAATACATATTTTTTAATGAAGAACAGCTTGAAGCTTATTTAGATGATAGCACTACCGTTTATCAAACAGGAAGTTATCAGGAGATTCAACAGTTTCGATTGAATGAAGACCCGATGACTTTAGAAACTAAAGGAGCCACCATTGGCCTAGGGGAAAGTCTCTTCATCATAGCCTTAATTCCTTTCTTGTTGCTCCCTATATTTTTATTAGGTATTTATGCAGGAAAAAAACAGTGGCTTCATCAACCGGAACAACATAAACGATCTTATCTCATAGCTGCAAGTATTTTATTACCCATTGGATTCTTAATGGAGCTTACGTTATACGTAATTCCTCAACTCGACTTAACAATAATAGGTGACATGTCACTATCCATGGGGTACATTTTTATATTTGCCTACTTGTACACGAAACTAAATGGACATAACGTAATTAAAGGTTTTGAAAAGGTTGGAAAGTTATCATTATCTAATTACATCTTACAAACGATTATTTGTACATTCATTTTCTATGGTTATGGTTTAGGTATGTTCGGTAAGCTCGGAGTTACGGTGGCTACTTTAATAGGAGTGGTTATTTATATCATTCAGGTTTTTTTAAGTCAGTTGTACTTGAAGAAATTTAGTCAGGGGCCATTAGAGAGGTTAATTAGAATGTTAGTTTATTTAAAATTTCGTTCTAAGCCAAAAAATCAAGATCAAAAAGATGCGGCTTAAACTCAAGATGACGGAGGAGAAATATGAACCACCTTGTAGGATTTTTATTATTTGCCTTAATGCTAGTTGGAGCTATATACATTATTGATAAAGTGACCAGGGCTATTTTGGGGATAAAAAAAGACTCTAAATCTAGCATCCATGTTAATAAAACTCACGCTAATTTACATACATTACTCATGATCACTTTATCAACACTTTATCTTGTGAACCATAGTTATAACGTTATTAGTAATAAAAGTGCGGTCATTATTTTCATTCTTGCCATATTTACCTTTCATTCCCTTATGCAGTTGATCTTTTTAAGGGGTTCAAAAGAATATATCATCTCAATGCTGACAGGGATTATTTTATCAACTCTAGTTGGCATTACGTCTTTTTTTATTGCTTAATTCGAATAAACAATAAAAACGTTTCTATAGTTGAGCATCGTAATTTGATAAATTAAAGCCATTAAAAACACCAGCCAACACAGTTGACTGGTGTTTGTTTTACTTAATTTCCCTGATAAGCTTCCTCTAATTTTTTAATATCAAATTTCTTCATTTGGAGAAACGCTTTGGTTAATTGTTCTTTTTGCTCACCTTTTGCGTTAGTTAACATTTCTCCCATCACTTCTGGCCAGACTTGCCAAGAGACACCGTAAGGATCCTTTAGCCACCCGCACTGTTCTGCCGAAGGTTCCGATGAAAGTTTTTCCCAATAGTAATCGATTTCTTCTTGATTGTCACACCTGACTAACAGTGATATCGCTTCATTAAACTTAAAATCATGTTGTTGTGCGCTATCCATTGCCGCAAACCATTGACCTTCCAGTTTGAAATCCGTGAACATAACCGTTCCTTCCTCATTCGGAGCCATACCATCTGGATAACGGGCTATTGTTCCTCTTTTGGAATCATTGAAAACTGAAAGATAATAATCAATGGCTTCTTCCGCCTTACCAGCCAAATCTTGGACGTACATTACAGACGGAATAATAAAAGGTCGTTCTTCACCTTCTGGATTAGTCAAAATTAATTGCCATGACAGACCATATTTATCTTGGATCCACCCATAAAGTTCGCTAAATGGATATTCCTGAAGCTCCATAAGTGGGGTTCCACCTTCAGCAAGCTGCGCCCAAAGCATCTTTAGGTTTTCCTTCGCATTGGCATCTTTAGATGAATCAAAATTTATCATAAACGAAATGGAAGGGTTAAACTTAAAACTTGGTCCACCGTTGATTGCCATAAACGAAAAACCCGCTAGATTAAATGACACTATATCACTATCTCCAGATGGCGTATCGTTTACAGTTGATAGATTAGTAACCTCCGAATCTGGAAAAATACTCGTATAAAACTCAGCTGCTTCTTTTGCTTGATGATCAAACCATAGGTGTGGAACAATTTTTTGATTAAGCATCTATAATGTCCTCCTAAGAACCTTGTTTAACATTCGCAAGGCGTTCTTCCAAACGATCCCAAGTTTGGGCGATACCTTCAAGCATACCCATATCTATGACAGTATTAAGCGCTTCTGCAGATGCATACTCAACACGATTAACAAGTTTCGTTTCGTCACCTAAATCAATAAATTCAACTACAATTTCTGAAGCTGGCAATTCCTCATTAATATTTCCATCCGTATCCGCTAAATAATCTGTATATGCTATCATTTCCGGCTCTATGATGTCTTTGTAAATGGCTTTACCGCAAGATTCCATGCCGTAATATTCGCCTTGATTTCTGTCCATACACTTCATACAATAATTCCAGGTCCCACCTGGCCGAAAGTCAATCTCGCAATAAGGTAACTCCCAGCCAACAGGGCCCCACCAATGCTTAAGGTGTTCAGGTTCTTTAAACATTTTAAATGCAAGATCACGCGGTGCCCCAAATGTACGCTCGAGTATTAATACTCGATCACCCTCCACTCTTGATCTTACATCTTGAATTGACATCATAACGCCTCCATAATTGAATTTAGTTCAAAGGTTTTTTCCCTTGTAATACATCTAGATAATCATCCAATCGATCCATACGCGCTTCCCACATCTTTCGGTAAGAGTCGAGCCATCGATCTATTTCCTGGAACGATTCTGCTTTTAATTTGTAAATTCTGCGATTAGCCTCAGGCTGAACCTCTACAAGCCCCGCTTCATTTAATACTTTAAGGTGCTTTGAAGTTTGAGGTTGATTGAGTTCAAGTTTTTCTGCAATCTCTCCTACTGATTGTGGATGCTTTAGTAATAAATCAATAATATCTAGTCGATTAGAATCTGCTAGTGCACTAAATGTTTGGTCGTTCATGTTGATCAGCTCCTACCCTAAGTTTTAACATCCAATTTTTCAACGTTCACTTACCACTTGATTGGCCACCTCCAAATCATTGAGTATCAAAGTGAGTTCTAGTAGTTATTTATATTATTCTTTAAATAGAATATTCTTGTCAAGGAATATTAAGAGTTTAATTTGATCTTAAAATGGTGGTTCAGTTTTATTAATGTGATGTTTCGACATATTTATTTCTAAGATTGGAGTGATTTGTTTTGGGGGATTTGCTACTTTACGAAATGCTTGTAAAGCTTCCTCTGATTGCCATGATTCAAAATTATTGATTCGTGCTGGATTAATCGGGTCAGCAGTTATCGCCAGATCAAGGCATCCAGGGGTTTGTCTTGCCCGTTTCATCAAATCTTCATGGGCCTTAACAACTTCATCACGTTTACTTGGTTCAACGGTATACCATCCAGCTATAATAATTTTTGGTGTACTCAAATAAAGACCTCCTTATTACATTGACTTTGTTGACATATAATCTTCTAACTGAGTAAAAGTAACTGAGAATCCCTCTTTGAACATTTTTTGTGATAACTTAAAGTTTTCAAGCTCCTCTTCTGTTGCAGAAACAGGTTTCGCAACCATCGTAATAATTGTTTTCCCATCAAGCTCCTCGAACTTATAAGCATTTTGTATTTTCATTGGCCAGTTTTCATCAAAGGGTGCGCGGACGACATTTCCTTCCTCATCGGAAAAATAACTCGTATAGATGAGTTTTTCTGGTACAATAATTTCATCGTATTCAAACTTCACCCACATAACATCACCATCTACAGGTTTTTGACTGTAATGAAATACACCGCCTGGACGGAAATCCGCTTTAGCAACTTGGAACACCCATCCTTCTGGTCCCCACCAATTTTGTAGATGTTCTGAGTCGGTGAATGCCTTAAACACAAGATCACATGGAGCATTGAAAGTATGAGTTAATTCAACCTGACTTCCCATTTTGATACCTCCTAGATTTTTATTTAGAATCATCAAGATAATCTTTTTAGATTCCACAAAAAATTTCATCTACTACGTTAATTTAAATATTCCATAAATGGAATATACCATTATCTTAATATTCTTATCAAGGAATATTTAACTTACTTTTCTGTTATTGAATGTAAAATTATTTATTGTTATATCCCTCTATTAGAATTTGATAATAATCTTCTAAGATAAAATAATCTTGAATAAACTTATCAAATTGCCCTTTACTTAATCTAATTCCACGGTTTCCACCATTTTGGTGATTATATATTTCACCTAACATTTGATATAAATGTTTATTCAGATACTCTAAGAAATTTTTCTCCTTTTTATTCAACTTTTGATCTTCTAAAAAAGGTGGGATATTGTGCTTACTATCACCAGAAATAATGGTGTTTTTTATTTTATCTATATCATTCGGGATTCCGCCTTGCCCTTTCATATAATATGGTGTTCGACTAATCATATGGTCGAGGATAGCAAGGTTATTTGTTAATAGATTTATTTTACTTCCTAGTTCAACCTCATCAGGCTGTTCTTTAAGTATAGATTCTATCAAATTTATATTATTATCTATCTGATACGCAAAATCATTGATAAATATTTGAAATTGATCATTTTGATTATTGCTTATGCTAAAAAGTTTAACTATTAAAAAAAGATTTATAAAGGAAGAAAAACAAATAATTATTATCCAAATTCTTTTATAATTCATCTCTTTCCGAACATCTCCCTCATCAATATAAAAAACTGAAGTTTTCAAATCTTGAAGACTTATTCTCATATTTGCTAAGAATAAGGTGGTTATAAAAGCAATAAGAATATTTATATTAAACTTCAATTTCCTCCGTTATTCACATTTCATTACAACTTTTTCAAAATTATATCATTCAAACTTATTCTAACTGTCGAACTTTTTGGTGCATTGTTTGGTTTAAGTTACAATGTTGTAACTTGTTTAAACATAACTATAAAATATCACTAAATTATTAATATTCAATAGGAATTTTGATAGATTTTTGAAACAAAATTTTTGTCGAATAAATAGCCGAAAGCGACCATACATTTTTTTCCTTTATTGTTATATAATTTAATAAAATTCCATTTTAACACTATTGGAGGTGGTCTAATGCACTAAACAATTAGGTGTTGGTAACTCTGAAATATTGGAAAACTAATTAGGGGGTAATAGTATTGAATTCTAAACTTAGAATTTTTACAGTATCTCTATTTTTAATTCTACTTTGCCTAATCAGTGTATATTCCATTAACGCAGAAGACAATATGACTAATTTAATGATCAAAGAAATTAAAGGTGAGATTATTACTAGTGATTCACTAGAAAGTAAGGGCGACACTACCTTTAATGCATTAGAAATTCAGCAAAATAATGGAATAATTTATGGAAAAGGTGTTATTAACAAAAACGGAAATGAATCTAATATTACATTTAAAGGCGAACTTTATCCTGTTATTGGAAAAAGCCCACTAGAAGGTAAATTAATATTAGGAGATCTTAAAAGTGACGATAACTTTAATATTTTACAATTTAAGATCGAAAAAGACACTAATATTAATAATAAGGATGCTAAGATTACCTTAATATTAGAAGATAAAAAAAATAAGAATTGGTTACGTTTTGAAAAAAATATAGATATTAAAACCTTTGAGGATTTCCATCATGGGTCAAAATGTATAGTGCAAAATAAAAATACATAGTTTTGCAACGAAAAAGTACACAACGTTGTAATAAAAAAAGACTTGCCAGCCCAATCAAATAACTCTACTGTTATTGGTGTCTAATCAAATCACAGTGGAGGTTGAAAGGAATGCTGGCAATGTCTGAAGTTAATTGTATCAAACTTTTAAGAAATCAAAA
>NZ_JBQQCO010000017.1:0-73446 GCF_052246295.1 Piscibacillus sp. B03
TTGTTTCATGAGAAGGCCTCTTTCTATATGTATTTGCCGTCGAAGCATACATATATGATAGAGTGCCTTCTCTTTTTTTACTAGTTAATTTTTGGTAATTTAACCTCGAGAACTATTTTACACTTACAATCATTTATGCGATGATTTTCTATCCAATTGTTCAGATGGCTCTAGAAGAAAGATTTTTTATTAATGTTACTTCTATTGCTGGTATTTATAATATATTTGCAATGGTTCTGGTTTGGTATCTTTTTAATAAAAGGATTAGAAAAAAACAACTTGTTATTTCAAGGGCAAAAACTAAGAAGAATAAATATTAGTGGCAGGAAAATACAATCTTATTGCAGGTTTACTAAGCTATTAACAAAGCTATTCCTATTTTGTGATGATAAGAAAGTTTATCTTTGTATACTTTATCTTTTAGCTAAACTTTATTTTTTAAAAATTCAGGGCGCGACGAAAGAATGATGGTTAATATTTATTGTGTAAAATTTTATTATGAGGGATGAGTTTTGAATAATAAGGCAATTACTTTTGTGAAAAACTTCTCATATACCTTGTCATCAAACTTAATATCAATACTTATTTCAACATTAGTTATCTTAATTGTACCGAAGTTGATAGGTGTAGAAGAGTATGGGTATTGGCAGTTGTATCTATTTTATTCATCTTATGTAGGTTTCTTACATTTTGGCTGGAATGATGGAATATATCTTAGATTTGGCGGTAAGGAATATAAGGAGTTAAATAAAAATCTGCTTTTTTCACAGTTTTGGATGTTAGCAATTTTTCAAGTATTAATAGGTTTGATTATTATTGTCATTTCAATTGTATTTAGTACGGATGTTAATAAGCTATTTATACTTAAAATGACCGCACTATGTATGTTGATAGTTAATGTAAGGCTCATGTTGATTTATATTTTGCAGTGTACGAATAGGATTAAAGAATATGCACAAATAACAATGATGGAAAAGGTACTTTATTGTTGTCTCATTCTAATATTTTTATTAGTGGGAATTAGGGAATTCCAGATATTGATTATTGCCGATATAATGGGAAAACTTATTGCCCTAATTTACTCAATATATTGCTGTAGGGATATAGTATTTAAAAAAGTTTCTGCATTCTATTTCAATTTTAGAGAAACATTCGATAATATTAATGTAGGAATAAAGCTGATGTTTGCTAACATTGCAAGTATGTTCATTATTGGAATTGTTCGATTTGGCATTGAACGAACCTGGGATGTTTCAACATTTGGTAAAGTATCACTAACCTTAAGTATCTCCAATTTCATGATGGTTTTTATCAATGCTGTTGGTATCATTATGTTCCCGATACTTAGACGTACAAACGAGGAAAAACTTCCAAATGTATATACAACTATGAGAACCTTTCTAATGGTTCCTTTGCTTGGTTTACTTTTGGCATACTATCCACTGAAGGTTATTTTATCTGGGTGGTTGCCGCAATATTCTGATAGCCTTCAATATATGGCGCTTCTTTTCCCATTATGTGTATATGAAGGGAAAATGGCTTTGTTAATTAATACCTATTTGAAAACTCTAAGAAAAGAGAAGTTGATGCTTGCTATTAATCTAGTATCGGTGGTATTAAGCATATTTCTTACAATTATGTTTACTATATTCTTAAAAGATTTATCATTAGTTATAGTGTCAATTGTGGTACTTCTAGCCTTCCGGTGTGCTTTGGCGGAGTTATTTTTATCAAAAATTCTTAATGTCTCTGTAAGTAAAGATATATTACTAGAAATGGCAATGGTACTAATATTTATTATATTGGGTTGGTTTGCAACCTTATGGGTTGGAATAGTAATTTATTTAGTTGCATATTGTTCATATTTGTTGTTTAAGAAAAAGGATATTAAGTTTACACTAAAAAATGTAAATCAATTAATGAGAGGGTAGAAGTAACTGCTTAGGAAGTTAATTTTTTTGTAATTTGATAAGGTAGCTGGAAATGCATTTAAAGTAGTAATACCGGATTCAAATAATATTAATACTAAATACCCAAGAGAAATCTTTGCCATATTTGGGTGGCAATGTGTAGTAACAGAAAGGAAGTGCGGAATGTAATGAAGGGAATAATATTAGCGGGGGGCAGTGGGACTCGTCTATACCCATTAACTATGGTAACAAGTAAGCAATTATTACCGATATACGATAAACCAATGATTTATTATCCGTTATCAACGTTGATGCTTGCTGGAATACAAGATATATTAATTATTTCAACTCCAGAAGATACTCCGCGTTTCGAATCCTTATTAGGTAATGGTTCACAATTTGGAGTAAATTTAGATTATAAAGTTCAGCCAAGCCCTGATGGATTAGCTCAGGCTTTTTTAATTGGGGAAGAATTCATTGGTCAAGATTCAGTTGCTATGATTCTAGGGGATAATATTTACTACGGTAGTGGTATGAGAAAAATACTTAAACGTGCTGCAGCTAAGGAAAGTGGCGCTACAGTATTTGGTTATCATGTAAAAGATCCTCAACGGTTCGGTGTTGTAGAGTTTAATGAGGCTGGAAAGGTGATTAGTGTCGAAGAAAAGCCAGAAGTACCAAAATCTAATTATGCGATTACTGGGTTATATTTTTATGATAACCGTATAGTTGATATCGCTAAAAATGTCCAACCTTCAGAACGTGGTGAACTCGAAATCACCTCAATAAATGAAGCGTATTTAAATATTGGAGATTTAGACGTAGAGCTATTAGGTAGAGGATTTACTTGGTTAGATACTGGAACACACCAAAGCCTGGTTGAAGCTACAAATTTTGTTAAGACTGTTGAAGAACATCAAGGAATTAAGATTGCGGCTCCTGAGGAAGTTGCATTTATAAATGGTTGGATTACCAAAGATCAATTGTGGGATTGTGGTGAAAAGCTTAGTAAGACTGGTTACGGACAGTATTTAATGAAAGTAGCCAACGGAGAAATACAATATTAAGAATTGAAAGAAGTGAAATTAAAAGTGAAAATTACACAGACTAATTTAGATGGTGTTGTCATTGTAGAGCCAAATGTATATGGTGATCATCGTGGTTGGTTTATGGAAACATATAATAAATCAGTGCTTGCTGATTATGGAGTTAATATAGAATTTATTCAAGACAACCAATCTTATTCAGCAACAAAGGGTACTTTACGAGGGTTACATTATCAAATGAATCCTAAAGCACAAACGAAACTTGTAAGATGTACAAAAGGTATTATTTTTGATGTGGCAGTTGATATTCGTGAAGGAAGTCCTACATATGGGGAATGGTTTGGCATTGAATTAAGTGCTGAAAACAAAAAACAATTACTTGTACCAAAGGGCTTTTCACATGCATTTATGACATTAACGAACGATGTAGAGGTTCAGTATAAAGTAGATGAAGTATATTCTCCAGAGAATGAAAGAAGTATTTTATGGAACGATCCAGAAATCGGTATAAAGTGGCCCAATGTTATACCTGTATTGTCTGCTAAGGATGAAGTTGCTCCATTATTAAAAGATGCTGATAATAACTTCGTGAGTGGTGAATAAATGATGAAAATTCTCGTAACTGGATATGGAGGTCAGCTTGGCTATGATGTAGTCAGGGAAGGTACCAAGCGCGGGTTAGAAATGATTGGTACAACATCGAGTGATTTGAATATTACAGATGAGAATAGGGTTTCGGAATATATTCATCAATTAAACCCGGATGCGATTATTCATTGTGCAGCTTATACTGCAGTTGATAAGGCAGAAGATGATAAAGAGAGCTGTTATGATGTTAATGTCAATGGAACAAGGTATTTAGCAAAAACGGCTAAGGAAATAAATGCAAAGTTTGTCTATATTAGTACGGATTATGTTTTTGATGGAAAAGATGAAATCTCTTTTGCAGAGAATTCTATCCCAAATCCAGTTGGCTACTATGGAAAAACGAAGCATCAAGGTGAGCAAATAGTTCAGTCATTGCTAGACCATTTTTTTATTGTACGTATTTCATGGGTTTTCGGTATAAATGGAAACAATTTTGTTAAGACAATGCTAAGATTAGCAGAAACTCGAAATGAGTTAAGTGTGGTTGGTGACCAAATTGGTTCCCCTACCTATACATTCGATTTAGCCCGTTTTTTGATAGATATTATTCAAAGTGATAGATATGGAATATATCATGCTACTAACGAAGGTTTTTGTAGTTGGGCTGAATTTGCAAAGGAAATTTTTAAACAAGCAAATGCTGATGTAAAAGTAAACTCCATTTCTACAGAAGAATACCCAACACGTGCAGTACGACCAAAGAACTCGAGAATGTCAAAGAAAAGGCTTGTAGAAAATGGCTTTGCTTCTTTACCACATTGGAAAGATTCTGTAAAAAGATATCTTAAGGAATTAACACAGGAGGTGAAATAGATGAGAAAAAAGAAAGTACTCGTAACGGGTGGAGCTGGTTTTATTGGTGGTAACTTTGTTCAATATATGGTTAACAAGTATCCTCAATATGATATATATAATTTAGATTTATTAACTTATGCAGGTGACTTAACAAAGCATAAGAATATAGAAACGAAAGATACTTACTTTTTTATAAAAGCAGACATAGCTGACCGTGAAACAATATTGGCACTGTTTGAAAAAGAGGAGTTTGACTATGTTGTCCATTTTGCTGCAGAAAGCCATGTTGATCGTTCAATTACTGACCCAGGAATCTTCGTTCAAACGAATATTACTGGAACACAAGTTTTATTAGATGCGTCAAGAGCAGTTGGAGTAACTAAATTTGTACATGTATCGACAGATGAAGTTTATGGTGAATTAGATTTTGACCCAACAACATTTTTTACAGAAGAAACACCTTTGCAACCAAATAGTCCTTATAGTGCAAGCAAGGCATCATCTGATTTATTAGTTAGAGCATATCACGAAACATATGGATTGCCTGTAAACATCACTCGCTGTTCTAATAATTATGGACCATATCACTTCCCTGAGAAACTAATTCCATTAACGATTTCTCGTGTATTGAATGACAAGAAGGTTCCAGTTTATGGTGATGGAAAAAACATTCGTGATTGGTTACATGTAATTGACCATTGTGCTGCGATTGATTTAGTTATGCATAAAGGTATAAATGGTGAAGTATACAATGTTGGTGGTCATAATGAACAAACAAATTTAGAGGTTGTTAAGACGATTATTAAAACGTTAGGTAAATCTGAGGAGTTAATAGATTTTGTTAAGGATCGCTTAGGCCATGATAAGCGTTATGCAATCGATCCTACTAAGTTAGAAAATTTAGGATGGAAACCTACTTACAATTTTGAAACAGGAATTGCTCAAACTATTCAATGGTACCTAGATAACAAAGAGTGGTGGGAGCAAATTATTAGTGGCGATTATCAGAATTATTTTAAGAAGCAATACAATATAAATAAATAGAGTAATAACATCAATAATTGAATCGGAAGTTATTGAAATTTGGAAGAGGTAATGTTCATATGAAAATTACAATCGCTGGAACAGGTTATGTAGGCTTATCAAATGCTATATTATTGGCTCAAAACAACGAAGTAATTGCATTAGATATTATTCAAGAAAAAGTAGATATGATTAACAATAAAAGGTCTCCAATTATTGATAATGAGATTGAAGAATATTTAGCAACTAAAGAACTAAATCTAACTGCTACTACAGATAATTATAAAGCCTATAAGGATGCAGATTATGTAATCATTTCTACGCCAACAAATTATGATCCAGAGAAAAACTACTTTAATACTAGAACTGTTGAAGCGGTTATTGCTAATGTACTATCTATTAATCCGGATGCTGTAATGGTAATCAAATCAACCGTTCCAGTTGGTTATACAGAAAAAATAAAAGAAAAATTTGAAACCGAAAATATTATTTTCTCACCTGAATTTTTACGTGAAGGGAAAGCTTTATATGATAACTTATACCCCTCACGCATTATCGTAGGTGAACAATCAGATAGAGCTCGAGTATTTGCTGACTTGTTAGTTCAAGGAGCTATTAAGGAAGATATTCCTGTGTTGTTTACTAATTCAACAGAAGCAGAGGCTATTAAACTATTTGCCAACACTTACCTTGCGATGAGAGTCGCATTTTTTAATGAGCTCGATTCTTATGCAGAGGTTAGGGGATTAGACAGTAAGCAAATTATTGATGGTGTAGGTCTGGATCCGCGAATTGGTAATCATTATAATAATCCTTCCTTTGGCTATGGTGGATACTGTCTGCCTAAAGATACAAAACAACTATTAGCGAATTATGAAGATGTTCCAAATAATATAATGACAGCTATCGTAGATGCAAACAGAACAAGAAAAGATCATGTTGCCGAAATGATTATTAAGAAGAATCCAATAATAGTTGGCATCTATAGGCTTACAATGAAAATGGACTCAGACAACTTTAGACAATCAGCTATTCAAGGTGTCATGAAGCGAATTAAAGCTAAAGGTATTGAAGTTGTTGTATATGAGCCTGCCCTTCATGAAGAGACATTCTATAATTCAAGAGTAATAAATGACTTTGAAGAGTTTAAGAAAGTATCAGATGTAATTGTCACTAATCGTTTGTCTGATGACCTACGTGAAGTAGAAGATAAGGTGTATACTAGAGATTTGTTTAGTAGAGATTAATAAATTTTTACCCGCTGAGCTGTCTTATTTGGCAGTTTGGCGGGCTTATTTGTTTTGGTCTTATACTTTAATTCGTTAATATATTAAAGCAGCTTATTGAATCACGTATTAAACGTAAGTTCATTTTACCACTGTTATTTTCGATCCCAATATTCTAAAAAGGTAAATCCCCATCAAAAACATCGTCTTCTGATTCTGATGTTTCTTCCACACCGTCTAGGTTATGGTACTCCAAGATGTTCATTTCATTTTTTTGTTCAAGCTCAGCTTTTTCTTCTTCCCAATCTTTTAGAAACCCCTGCTTGAAGAAATAAGTAGGTTCCCCACAAGTTTCACAAAATCGTGCATTACCGGGATTATTGTGGAATTGGTGATCTACCACATTGCCGTAGCCGTCATATTCTGGTGTACCCTCACACGTATTATAAAGTTTCGTAGAACATAGTTTACAATGGCTAGCATTAGTTGAAAAAACTTCATTTTCACATTTAGGGCATTTCACTACCCTCATATTATGATCAACATCGTATCCCTTTTCATATCTCATCTTCGATGCTCTCCTTCCCTTGAATGTAAAATGTGTTAGTTTGGCCGATACTTTGGTGATCTCTTTTCAGCTACTGTCCCATAAATAGAATTTGGTTCATCATATTTTGTAACCATTATATCTTTCCAATCCTTCAAAAAGCCTTGCTTATAAAATAGTGTTTGGCATGCAGCTGACCGCTACTGGAAATGAAAAGATGGCATGGCGATTGAGGAAGAAAGGTAAGCCTCGTAAGAAGAAAAAGTAAATATAGTTCCAACTTAAACCACTGAGTTAGCTTAATCGGCTACTTGGTGGTTTTTTTATTTTGTCTGAGGTTAGTTATATTTACGCAAAATATGATATGGTAAAATTATCAAATAAACTTGTCTTTTTTGGGAGGCAATCAATATGTACAATGTATCCAATGATAAGGCGATAAAAATTGGTGCAACTACTTTTGCAGAACTGAATTACAAAGAAAGTGATATCGAAGAATTGCTTAGAAAAAATATCGATATGATATGTGATGAAGAAGAATCGATGCTCATTGTCGGTAAGCAAGTTAGAAACGCCCAACATGGAATAAGCGATCTTACGGCTGTTGATAATAAGGGGAATATTGTTTTAGTTGAGATTAAAAGAGATCGTAAGGATATCGAAGGGCGAAGAGAGGCCTTTGAATTTCAAGCCATACGATATGCAGCCAGCTATGCAACTATTGAGGACCCAGAGGATTTGGTTAATAAAATATACGCTCCATACATCGAAAAATATCGTAATGAATTTGAAGAGAGCTCCTTAACTAGTGCCGAGCTTGGGACTATAAAACTGACTGAGTTTTTGCGGGAAAATGGTGCAGAGAGCAACTTTAATAAGAGTCAAAAAATCATACTAGTTGCTTCTGACTTTGATGAACAAACATTATCGGCTGTTGCTTGGCTCAATAGTAACAATGTTGATATCAGTTGTTTTAAAATGACACCGTACAAAATTAACGATCAAGTGTATATAAACATTGAAAAGGTTTTACCATTAAGTACATATAAGGATTACTATGTAAATTTCTTAGACAGCCCAATAAAAAGCAGTTCGCAGAAAAAAGGCTTCACACGGCGAGCACTGCCTAAAATTAATGAAATGCTCGAATGGGGCGTTGTTAAGGCCGGTGACACGATCGTTGCAAAAGGTCGGGAAGATGAAGGCACGCTTTTGGCTAATGGGAACGTTGAAGTGAATGGCGAAGAAATTTCCATGCAGAAATGGTTAAAGGAACTATTTGGCTGGTCTAGTATTCAGACTTATGTGTTTGCTGTTCATAAAGAGACTGGAAAGACACTTTCACAAATACGGGAAGAGTATATGGAGAAGGAACAGGAAAAAGATATATAAAAACAGTTTATAAAGGAAAAAATTATACTGTTAGCGTATAATATAGTAAATGGGAGTATTTTGAGGATAATAATACATTTAAGGGAGGGATTCAGAATGGATTTGTATGGCAAAGTCTTTAGAGATATAAAAACAAACGATATTGTTTTACGTCCATATAATCCCGATAAAGAAAAGTATTATGAACTCATAAAGGCTGCCAAAAACGAGGGGTTAAAACAAGTCATAATTAATTCCGAAATCATGACTAGTATTTTATATAACACTATTGAACAGGATGGAATAGTCCTTAAAGTAAATATGACGGAAAATACTGATCAAGACGTAAAAGACAATGTGCAATTAATTATAAAAAAATTAAGATATGATAAATTGGTTTTTTCAAAACTAAAAGATGAACTTGAGTGGGCAGAGGATAGCAATTCAATTGACATAACTAGCATAGAAATATATTTGCATAATAAAAAGTACCAAATATTCTCAAATGGGATTGTTGCTGGTAGCGATTTAAATAAATTGTTTGTTAACAATATTAAGGCCGTATTGGAAGAATATTTTAATGGCTAAATCAAAAGCTGAAGTGAAAAAGGAAGTAAAAAAAGAAATAAGAAGTAATCTAAGGGCTATGTCAATATTGGTCATTAGCCTAATATTAATAAACTTTGATATTTCTATTGCACAATATTTTAACCTTGGCGATAATCCTCGTATTAAATGGACGCTTGACTTTGGTATTTTTAGTAGCATTATAGGCATCATTTTTTCAGTCATCCATTATTTTTATGTAGCTAAAAAACTGTATATTGATATTAACATTGTAAATAAAATTGAAGATATTAATAAGATAACCATACAGGGTGACAAAACTGTTGTAATCTCATTAAAGCTAGCCATTAAAGGAAAGTTTAAGGATTTAGCTTCTCCTGTAATAATATACTTCCCTGATTGGCTTGATTTCCAAACGAAACCAAAGCCATACATAGAAGTAGTGGAAAGTGAAAATAAATGCTTAATACATTTAAATAAACTAATTGCTAATAAAGATAATATTGATTTGGACAAGGTAATAAACTTTGATTTAATGGGAAACGCAGAGGAAGAGGATACGGACTTAATAGAAGCCCAAATTATATCCTTGGGTGTATAAGTTTTTTAACCTTAGTATTCACAATTCAGGAATTAAAGTAAAAAGAAAGTGAGTGTAATAAATGGCTCTTTCAAGGTGGACAGATAACTCAGACAATGATATGAATCAAATAATTGAAAACATGTTAAATTATCAGGAATGGCACACACCTGAAAAAGATCCACTTACCAATGAAAATCTGAATTTTTCAGTTAGCAAATCATTTGCTGAAAATAAAGAAATGATTATTAACGGCAGTACTTTGCATTACAACTATCTAAAGTATGAATATGAAAGAGTACGCCCTGGTGAAGAGGAAAACGAGCTGCGTTCTTCTAGGATCTATCCTTTATCTGGATTTGTTATAATTTATACAGATGGTGTTAAAACGCAATACATTATTAATCGTTCCGGCAATGCTTTTACAAAAACTATATTAAGAAAACTAAATGATTACAGTGGTAAGCTAGAAGTAACAGAAAATCCATTTAAAATAAGTGAGGACCTATTTATTTGGATGATCTCTCAGGTTCTAAACGAAGGTGATGAATCTATTGATGAAGACACAGTAATTTATTTAAAACAAATTATTGGGTTTAAAGGTGCTACTACTGATAAACTAGCAACTGTTATAGGGTCAGGAAATAGAATTATGAATTTGTTAAGTACGTTGGCTTTTTTATTTGAAAATGAAAAAGTTACTTACATTAAACCAATTGTTGAATATGAGAATGATACAATTGAATTTTCAATGGATATAAATGGAACAATTGATATAGATTTAGAAAGCTATGTCGGCGATTTTATGATGGATCCTGAAGAAGAAAGAGAAGCGAAAGTAATTCTTAAAACGTCGTTAGAAATTCTGCCGAAAATTATAACTAACTATTATTTAGATCGGGAAAATGAGGTATGGTCAGATAGTATTAGAAAAGAGTTTTTCAAGGGAATAGGTGAAAAAATACAATACAAAATAGATGAATTAACTAGTTAGTATTTAGGATTATATCCTATAGAAGAAACTCGTCTAAGATAGCTCATTGCCATTAATGGTGATGGGCTTTTTTGTTTGCCTTCATTACATATGTACATCTATTACGCATAGTATCTATTCTTGCAAAAATATCATTATATAAAGATAAAAAAGATGAATTAGATACAATATCTAGTATTTTGAGGTTGGTAATAATTCTATATATAGTTTTTTATCTTTATCGAATCATGGGGTTATTAATGAATCAGAACTTATATAGCGAAGCCTTACAGTACGAACAACTCACACAGACGATATACCAAGCTATTTTACAGAATGAAGCGAGTAATAATAACCAGGTTGAGCATAATGTTGAAGTGATGGGTCGATCAGGTGTTAAACATCAGATTGATGTTTTATGGGCTTTAAGCAAGCCGGAATTGAACACACTGTGTTAATTGAATGTAAAAACTATACCACCAACTTAACCCTAGAAAAGGTCAGGAATTTTTTTGGAGTGCTTCACGACATTGGGAATGCTCAGGGGATTATTGTAACAAAAACTGGTTACCAAAGCGGAGCCGCAGAGTTTGCTAAATTTTATGGTATTAGTCTTAAAGTATTAAGGAGACCAAACGATGAAGATTGGGAAGGCCGAATCAAAGATATTCATATCAATATTATTGCAAAAACTTTAGCAAGTAGTGAGGATAAGCCGTTATCAGTCCAAATGTTTTTGAGGGCAGAGAATGAAGAGCAACGGGTTCACCTCCAAAAATTTCAAGAGTATGGACGGTTAAATGCACCATCGGGCCCTGATTTGCAATTCTTAGATAAGAATGGTCAGGTTGTTTGCGAAGAAATACGTTGGTGGCTCCCTAAACACATAGATACCTTGAATAAAGAAGATGGTGGACCTTATAGCCAGGATATAAAGCTTGAGGATAAGTATGTCCTAATTAATGAAGGGGAACAAGGTGAAACTTTGGTAGCTGTTGACGGACTTAAAGTAACTTACTATGTTGAATCATATAGCAATGAGGTCATTAGTCATGGGGAGCAAATTGTAGAAGCAATTCTAAAGGAATTTAATACTAATGATGTCGAATATGTAAAAAGAAAACGTTAAATTTCTGAATATCATAAATGGATTCTAATATTTAATAACCCGTTGAGCTGTAAATGTAAACTATACCCCATTTAGTGGACTGATTAAAAAAGTCCTAACTGGGGCTTATTATGTTATTTAATTATTACAGTTATAATGAGACTTTTAGTTGATTGAGTATGTATTTCTTAAGCTGAATGCTAAGGCTGCATTTCAAACGATTCGAATGATTTTGGAAAATGAGCACCCCGCTTCTATTCCCCTCAATTGATTTGTCCTTTTCATGAAGTGAATGGTTCATACTATCACTGAAATTATCCGAATCACTATATCTTTATTCCACTCCTTTTGCAAAAGAGTCATATAGTTGGACATCGAATGCCAATAGATAACAAGTTGGCTCAACAAATTAAATTAATTATTTATGATAAAGATAAAAGCCAAAGCATGCCTTCAACAAGTTACCTTTTTGTAAGAAATCAAGGACCGAGGGTGGGACGACCATTTGGTCAAAGTTTTGTGCGATTAAAATTAAAAGAGTTTGTTAGACGTAATCAAATTTTGGATGAGTCTGGTCAACTTTTTAATTTGAAACCACATCAATTTCGTCATACTTATGCAGTTAAAATGTTAAATGGTGGCGCTGGTCTGGTAACGGTACAAGACTTGCTAGGGCATGCTTATCCAGATATGACTTTGAGATATGCAAAATTATTAGACCATACTAAGAGAAAAGTTTTTGATTCAGTCATTAATCAAGGAGTATTTGAATTAGACTAAAGGAGTTTGTCGGATGTTAACCATTTTATCTTGGATATTTGTCGTATTATGGATGATGCTTATATTTTACTTATCACACCAGCCTGCAAAGAGTTCACAAAAATTAAGTTCCAGTGTGACAGATGCTGTATTTGGTAGACATAAAGGGACGAAGATGAGTCAATTACATCATTATATAAGGAAAGGCGCACACTTCTTCGTTTATTTTGTGCTTGGAGTTTTAATTATGATTGCATTATTGGTGAGTGGATGGAGTGATCTTAATGCAGTAGGTATTACTTTTGTAGTGTGTTCGATTTATGCTATGTCTGATGAATTCCATCAACGTTTTGTACCTGGAAGAGGTGCACAGGTGAGTGATGTATTGATTGATGTCGCTGGGGCTAGTTTGGGGATTTTATTGGTGGCTTTATTTGTAGTGTTATAGATTGAAGGCACTGGGTTGGTGTGATTTACCTGGAAATTTAGTGGATGAAGCATGGATTCAGTTAGGCAAGTAAGGTAAAATATAGGTAATGTTTTTGTTTGGGGGAGTGGTTAGATGAATTGGAGAGACCAATATAATAGATGGAATCAGTATAAAGAACTAGACCAGGCTTTGAAGAATAGCTTAGTAGAGTTAAGTGAAAATGAACAACTTTTAGAAGAAGCCTTCTATAAACCATTAGAGTTCGGTACAGGCGGAATGCGTGGAGTGTGGGGACCTGGTACAAACAGAATGAACATTTATACTGTTCGTAAAGCGGCTAAGGGTTTGGCTTTGTATTTAGAGAAGCAGTCTGCAGGCTTTAAAGAACGCGGTGTGGTGGTTGCTTATGATTCGCGGTACATGTCGAAAGAGTTTGCGATTGAAACTGCACGCGTGTTAGGTGTGCACGATATTCCTACATATATTTTTACGTCATTAAGGCCTACACCTGAGTTATCGTTTGCGGTTCGACATTTGGGTACAGCAGCAGGGGTTATGATTACCGCAAGTCATAATCCGCCTGAGTATAATGGTTACAAGGTCTATAATGAGACAGGGGGACAGTTGCCACCTGTTGAAGCAGATGAATTAATTAAGCACGTTAATTCGGTTGAAGATGAGCTCATGATTGGTGTTTTATCTGAACGAGAACTTGAGGATGCGGAATTATTGAAGTGGATTGATCAAGAGGTGGACAAAGCTTATCTTCAAGAGTTAGATCAGCTTGTAGGACAAGCAGGGGATAGTGATTTAAACATTGTTTTTACCCCATTACACGGGACGTCCAATCAACTGGTGCGTGAAGGGTTGAAGCAAGCTGGTTTTGCAAACGTTCATGTAGTTGATGAACAAGCTGAACCAGACCCGGAATTTTCAACTGTCGCATCTCCTAACCCCGAAGAGCACCAAGCGTTTGAAATGGCCATAGAGAAAGGCGCTGACGTTGGGGCTGATATTTTAGTCGGAACGGACCCAGATGCCGATCGATTAGGAGTTGCTGCGATTAATGCTGAAGGTGAGTATCAGGTATTAACCGGTAACCAGTTAGGTGCGTTGATGCTGGATTATATTTTGTCTAATAAAGAGGAAATTCCCAGGAATGCTGTTATGATCAAGACCATTGTTACGTCTGAACTAGGACGAGCCATCGCGAGTGCTTATGGAGTTGAGACGTTAGATGTGTTAACCGGCTTTAAATTCATCGGAGAGAAAATTGAAGAATTTCATCAAAGCGGCGAGCGTGAGTTTGTGTTTGGCTATGAAGAGAGCTATGGTTATCTAATCAAAGATTTTGCGAGAGATAAAGATGCCGTGCAGTCGACACTTGTTGCGGCGAAAATGGCTGATTACTATAAATCACAAGGTAAGACGCTATTTAGTGCATTAGAAGATCTGTATGAGCGGTTTGGATATTATTTAGAGGACTTACATTCGATTAAACTTGAAGGCATTAACGGTTCGAAACAAATTGATGCCATGATGAATGACTTTAGGTCAGAGCCTATCGAGCAAGTAGGAGAGTTAACGGTTAAAGCAGTAGAAGACTACCAAACTAGCACGAGGACTTGGCTTGATACAGGTGAAACAGAAGAGATTGATTTACCAAATTCTAATGTTGTGAAATTCATTTTAAGTGATGATTGCTGGTTCTGCTTACGCCCATCTGGTACTGAGCCAAAGATTAAGTTTTACTTTGGTGTTAAGGGTGAGACGAGGGAAGAGGCGGGAGAGCGATTGGCTGAACTGAAAAGTTCAGTATTGAAACGTGTTGAAGTTCTTGTATAATCAATTCAAATTAAACGTATTTTAATACATTATAAAGACGGGGATTTCTTCCCCGTCTTAATTTTATTTCCATTCACCATAATAGGCATGTGAAAAGATTTCATAAATTTCTTTTTCTCCTAATGGCATTGGACTTCTAGCTAATAAACGTGTTTGTTTAACAGCATTTTTAGTTAGTCTTTCTAGATCTTTCTCTTCGATTGCATAATCAGATAATCGAGTTGGTAGTCCAACATCTGATACAAGATTATAAAGTTCTTGTATAACCTCATGTACGATTTGTCGATTTGTTTTATTGTTTGTTGATATAGAAAAAACATCTGCTAGATCTGCCATTTTATTTAAACATGATGGCCAGATATAATTATAGACATAAGGTAACAATACAGCGTTTGACTCTCCATGTGGTATTTTAAATAATCCTCCAAGTGGATAAGCCATTCCGTGTACTCCAGCTACTCCTGCATTATAAAATGACATCCCAGCAATTAAGCTTCCTAAAGCCATCTCATCACGAGCATCGTAAGCTTTAGGGTTCCAAACTGCTTCACGTAAATTACCTAAAATTCTCTTCATTGCATCTTTTGCAAGTGCATCTGTAATAGGGGATGCATTTACTGAGGTATACGCTTCAATCGCGTGTGTTAAAGCATCGACACCACTAGCTGCTGTTACTTTTGGTGGTAATGTATAGGTTAAAACTGGGTCTACAATAGCGTAATCAGCTAAAAGATATTTATGTGTGATGACGTCTTTTGTATCCTCTAATGAAAAGACTGCAATATCAGTAATTTCAGCACCTGTACCTGCTGTAGTTGGTATAAGAACTGAAGGAATTCCTTTTGACTTTAATTCTTTTGTTCCAGATAGATTGAGATAATCTTCAATGCTTCCTTCATTACCGGCTAGTACAGCTGAAGCTTTTGCCAAATCTAATGCACTACCACCGCCAATACCAATAACTAAATCTGGATCATGACCTTTAACGTCACTTAAAACCTCATTTCCTACATTAATAGGTGGCTCGGGCACGACGTTTGTGGAAATGGTATAACTAACGTTTTGTTCTTCTAGTAAACTTATAATAGGGTTAATGACATCTAATTCTTTTAAAATTGGATCAGTTAAGATATATACTTTTTGAATAGCTAATACTTCTGTAATAGATTTTAGTTCGTTTATAGAACCCTTTCCGTGGAAAATGTTCTGTGGAGTAACAAATTTGCTCATTTTATAACCTCCCATAAGATGTTAAGATGCTGTGTGCATTTGCGCGCGGTTTTCTTCCTTTTTTGTGGTTAGAATCGTATATATATACATAGTGGCCATACCGATTAGTACTCCTGAACCAGCAGCGGCAAATGGATTGCTGACGTTGAAACCAATTGGTAAGTAAATGACCCAATAAGAAACCGTTCCAGCTAATAGTGAAACAATTGCTGCTGAACGTGTTGCCCGTTTCCATAGTGCACCAACAACTAGAGGTCCAGCCGTTGCGGATACGATTCCACCAATACCAATCCACATGAAAATAGATAAATATTGTGGTGGGTTCCAAGCAATTAATGCTGCAGCAAAAATTACTACGAAAGTTGAATAACGACTAAGTAGTAACTCAATACGTTCTGCTTTTTCTTTTTGCATACTGATTTTTGGAACAATTGTTTTTCTGAATAAATCGTTAGCTAATAACTGTGTTAACGAAACAATTAACCCATCGGATGTTGACATAATTGCTGATAATACTGTCACTGCTAAGAAAGCTGCAATCACTGGTGGGAAAATTTCAGTGAATAATACAGGAATAACAGCGTCTGCTCTAATGTCAGCTGAAGGGTCTATAACAGCAATTCCTAACATACCACCTAGACCCATGAGTGGTAGGATGGTAGCAAATATTGTACAGTACATAATAAGACGCTTCATATCATTATTTGATTTTACAGCTAAAAACTTATTACCTAAATGTGGTAAAATAGCAAAAGGTAAGTGGGCAACAAATAATAATGCCACTAGCCAAATACTTCCGTATGTTGCATCGCCAGGAATGAATAAGTTATCAAATCCACCCGATGGATTTCGTTCATTAATTGTATTTATCATATCTCCAAAGTTTCCTGGAACTCCAACGGCAAATAAGAAACAAATGACAACCACAATTGATGTAATAACCATTAAGAAACCTTGGATTGAGTCCGTTAGAATATCTGAGTGTGAGCCACCCATAAAGACATAAATCGCTAAAACAATCCCGGTTAAGATGATTCCGACTGTATAATCTACTCCCATCATCATTTGGAACATGGTAGCTGCAGCGACTAATTGAGAAACTACATAGAAGATTAATAGAATCGAAATGATGGTTAAGATAATTCTTAAGAAATCACTTTTGAAACGATCACCAATAAACTCTGGTATTGTACGAGTACCAAATTGGTCACCGTATCGTTTAATTGTTTTTGCGACAAATAACATACCAATGACTGTTGCAACAGGGTATAGTAATGGGTACCATAGGCTTGGCGCACCTAAATCATAAGCTAGCCCAGGCATACCCATAAATGTAGAACCACTTGAAATCCCAGCACTTATAACTAATGCAATGACAATTGGTCCATAACTTGATCTCGCAGTCGCGAAATCCTCCGCATTATTTGTTCGTTTCATTCCTACAAAACCCATGGCAATCATTAAACCGATAAACAGTGCCATGAATATCCATGAGTAAATTACAACATTATTATCCAATGTTTTCACTCCTCTTAATTTAAAGTAAATTACTTATCTAATAGATTTGTTTTAAAAAGAACTAAAGCCATACCGATCCAAGTTGACAGGATGACAGCAATCATAATGTATAAAAAGGTCACTACGCTCACCTCCAATTAATTAATTTTTATATCAATTGTAGATTTTGTTTTCTACATTGATTTCAAATATTACCATTATTCAGACATTAATTTATAAAAAATTTTTCTAACTCTTTGTGCTTTTTTAAAAGATTTCTTGTATTTGTGTATAGCTCGTGTAATATTAGTTTTTGACTGTTAGGGTCTTCATATATTGCATAAGGTACGTAAAATTCATAAGTACTTTTCATATCAATTTTTGGATTTGACCAGACTTTCTTTTTGTGAATGTAATAGTTCCTAATAAAGGCTTTTGCAACGTCAGTACGCTCATGTTCAGAGTAATTACTATTAGGTATAATAGAATTTTTTTCTTTAGTAAGCGGTTTCAAATCTTGTGAAGGTAAATCGAAAAACGCGGTCTCTTGTCTTAAGAGATTAGTAACTATACGAACCTTTTCTTTTCGTTTTTTCGAAAAGGGAAGAGGCTTATACTCTATATCCCATTCCGTGATGGAATAGGGATAGTAGAGTAGTTGATATGTTTTTGGTAGTTCCAATTGTTGAGAAGTTGTGATTGTATACATTTTTACCACCTAAAATTTATGATTTAGACTAATCATTTTTAAATTTGTCATTTCTTTTATGGCATATTTAACACCTTCATGACCATAACCAGAATTTTTCCGTCCACCATATGGCATATGGTCAAAGCGTAAGGTTGGAACATCATTGATTAAAACTTGCCCAACATCTAGTTCATGTCCGAATGTTAGTGCTTGACTTAAATCACTTGTAAATACACCGGCATTTAATCCATATTGACTATTGTTCATTTCTTTTAGAGCTTCCTCACCGTTTTTAACAGTATTAATAATAACCACAGGTCCAAAAATTTCTTCACAAGAGACTTTGGCTTGTTGGGGTACATTTAATAGTACGGTCGGTACAATTGTGTTTTCTTTAGGAGAACCACCAGTAATGACCTCTGCACCAGCTTGTTGTGCTTCATTAATCCACTCTAAAATTCTTGACTGCGATTTCTCATCAATTAGGCCAGATAAATCTGTATTTTCATCTAATGGATCACCGTAGACTAGCTTTTCTACTCGGTCTTTAAAATGTTGAATAAATTCCTCTTTTATATCCTCATGTAAGTAAATGCGTTGTGTACTTATACAAACCTGACCATTATATGAAAATCCTCCAATGACTGCTTGATTGGCAATGGTCTCAAGCTTATCCTTCTGGCTCTTATCCACGTATAAAGCTGAGTTATTACCGAGTTCTAATGTAACTTTCTTTAAACCGGCTTGAGATTTAATTAGCTTTCCAACAGTAGGACTACCAGTAAAGGTGATTTTTTTGACAAGTTCACTGTTAAGTAGTACTTTTCCTAATCGTGGTCCATCTCCAGTTATAACGATATAGGCCTGTTTTGGTAATCCTGCTTCTATAAATGCTTCCATTAATAATATTGCGCTTAATGGGGTTTTTTCTGCAGGCTTTACAATAATCGAATTTCCTGCTGCCACTGCAGGTCCAACTTTGTGTACGACTAAATTAAGTGGAAAGTTAAAAGGTGTGATGGCGCCAATTACACCTATCGGTTGATGGATCGTATAAGCATCACGTCCTTGTCCATTGGGTGCAGCATCCAACCTAATGGATTCGCCTTCAAGTTTTCTAGCTTCAATTGCTGAGAACTTTAAAGTTTCTATCGTGCGGGCTACTTCGCCTGTCGCAAATTTAATAGGTTTGCCTGATTCAAGACTTATTGTTTCGGCAAATAGTTGTTTGTTATCAGTTACGATTTCACTAACGCGCTCAAGAATCTGTGATCTCTTATAAGAGGTTAGGTTCTTCATTTTTTGAAAGCCTTCTTGAGCATCCAGAATAGCATCTTCCATTTGCTCATTTGTACACTCTGGGATTTGCCTTATCTCTGATTTAGAGTGGGGATTAACTAAAGGGTACGTATTCTCAGTTTTTTTATTCAATTCATCTAAGTAATCCTTGTATCCTAACATAATGACACTCCTTTTTAGTAAATTTAAATTTTGAATACGTATTCAAATTGATTTGAAATTAAATCGCTCGTGTTGTTGAGCGATTAAAAAGCTTTGTAGAATAAGTTTTTTGAGTAAGTTCGAATTTACCAGTTTCAATTTGGTCAATTAGTGTTTCTATAGCTACTTGACCTAAATTAATACATTGTTCTGTTCCCACAGTTGTTAATTGAACTGAGTGGTGTTGGCTTAGTTTAGTATTATCAATACCTATTAAACTAACATCTTCAGGTACTCGATACCCTTTTTCTAATAGAAAGTCTAGAATAAATATAGCGATAGAATCTGTTGCAGCAAAAATAGCAGTAGGTCTGTGGCGTTTTGACATTAAGTCTTTTACCACATCTCGAATCCCTTGTTCGCTTGTATCAGTTATGAAGGTGTTATTGGTACCTACCGTTAACCCATGTGCCTTCATTGATAGACGAAAACCTTCATAACGCCCGTGAAAAGTTGACATGTTTAATGGTCCACCGATCCAAACAATGTCTTGATGATTTATTTCTAGTAAATGTTCTGTTACTTGTTGGCCGGCTAAAATATTATCCATTTCAAAATAATTTCCAGGTTCATTATGTTTTCTATTGAACATAACAAATGGAATGTTCAGAGCCTTTAAATCATAGTAGATTTTATCGTCCATAAGAATAGAAGACAAAATAATGCCATCAACCTGCATCTCACTAACATCTTTAATAATTGAGGAATTATCCCCAAATACCTCAAAGTGAACATTAGTGTTATAACCCTTACTTTTGCAATAATTTACAATAGAAGTGGTTGTCTCAGCGAAAAAAGGATTGTGAATCGGTCCGGAAATAAGGGCGATTGATTTAGTTTGTTTTTTTACCAATGAACGAGCGATAGCGTTTGGTCGGTAGTTAAGCTCTTCCATGGCTTTGACAACTTTGTCGTACTTATCTGTTCGAACTTTTTCAGGTGTATTAAGAACTCGGGAGACGGTAGACTGAGAGACTCCTGCTAATTTTGCTACATCTTTTGATGAAACCATTTTTAATTACTCCTCTAAAAGCGCTTACAGATAAAATAAAACATATTCTGAAAATTGTCAAATGTTGAATTTTTATAGAGTGATGTTTTTTAAAAAAAGGAAAATTGTGATGAGACTGCCTTACAGTTCTTGATTTAGGTTTCAACCTTAAATTTGTAACTTCCACCACACCCCACCGTCTAAATTGGGTGAAGGGGGCTTTTTAATGGTGAAGACGTTATGGGTATTAATTATTTTTAGTCTAATATTCTTAATGGCTTGTAATTCAGAGGGGGAGGGGGAGCAACAAGAAAATAGCGTCATCGCGGATGAGAAGGTTCTACCCGCTGATTTTGAACAGATTGCTTTTGTACGTGATACATCACAGATGCATCGGTATTATGTTCAGAAAGCTAGTAGTCAAGATGAGTTAGAAATGGCGTGGGAATTTTATCGTTTTGAAGGGCAAATGCCTGAGGTGAATTTTAATCAACAACAAGTTGTTTTTGTTGGATTTCAAGAGTCTGGCAGCTGTCCTTATGAGGTTACAAAGATCGACCTAGAATCAGACAATTCAATAGTGAACTTGAAACTTACACAATCTCAGGAAAATTGTACGGCTGATGCGACACCAAGAACGCTAGCGTTTGAGTTTAATCATGAGGCGTTAGAGTCTATTAATGAAATCGTCATTACTCAAGGAAAAGTTGAAACAACCGTTCCTATTGAATCTACTAAGTAGTATCCATGGTATAATGGTAGTTAACCAGAATGATAGGAGCGATGGCATGCAATATTCGGAGATCGTAATAGATCGGTTAATGAGCGCAGATGAACTAAGCACAGAAGAGGAAATATGCGTCAACATTTTAAACTTTATTAGAACGATTCAACATAACCAATTGGACTTTATATCTACGGAATATGATTCACAATATTTCGGAGAACTTCCGATGACGTTCCGTAAAGAAGCTGGACAGGTCTTTGGCATGATTACCGCAACGGTAGAGGGTCACGTGAAGAAATATGTGTTTAATGAACGGGGCTACGAATCGATGGATGATCTGGAGCGGCTAATAGAATATTAGAGTAGGGACACGGCTCACCGTGCCCCTGGTTTTATAATCCATAAGTTTCTTTTAATAGTGGTTTTAATTTTCTCCTAACTTCTTTCCCCCAACCTTTGACAGCATCAGGAGTAGTTTGTTCTTGTGCGGCGATGTCTCTAACCGGCTGTCCTTCTATTATTCTTTTTTGAACGTAAATCCATTGTTTTTGTGTTAACACTTGTTTGATTTGAAGTAAGATGTATGGGTCTAGCGTGTCTTGAAAAGGAACATCCACATAACTTTGATGAAAGTCTTGAGATGCGAAACAGTGATCTGAGTAGCGTTTTTCTTTTCGAATGCGATCGATTAATCGACTCTTAACGACAATATAGGCCATTCTAGTAAATGTATCTCGTCCATAATATTTTCGATATGCTTCGTAAAATGCAACCAATCCTTCCTGATAGAATTCTCCGTCATCATCTCGAATGCCTAGTTTATAGATGACGTGCTTAATTAATCCATTGTATTGCTCTAATAATTGATTGAATTTTAGATCCTTCGTTTCCATTTTTCCTACCCCATGAGAAATGGTAGGCATGCCCCCGGTACTGAATGAATATTCACAATAAAATTATAGTCAAAAAGTCCTTAATTGTCATTATTTTCTTGTAACTTTTTTGCAGCAAAATTACTAAAACACGGACCACAGTCTGATTGGATTGTGATCCGTGTTTGTTATTAGGGTTTTAGACGCTTTTTTGTTTATTTTTTAATAAAGATCTTATAGACGCCAATGGTGAGGAGTGGCAGCATGAAGACGGCGATCATCGCATAAGCCATGGCCGTATAACCAGTTGCGATTAGATCAATGATACCGACCTGGGCTAGAATTAACGCTAACACTAACGCTCCAACGGCGATGAGGCCTTTATGTGTTTGGCTAAGTTGTTTGTCTGTTGCTTCTTTTAGCTGTCCGTCGACTCGGTCTACAAAGGCGTGGATCATGCCTGATGATGTTTCAACGAGTGTCCAACCTACGACCACGCCAAAGATAATGATCACGATAGCTGGGAATCCTTGCAGCATTTGTAGCCACGGAACAGAAGCACCGAATACGTCTTCGTTCGGGTAGTGACCTAATAGACTGAAGTAAGTTAAGAACCATGGTACGGTCATGAAGATACCGGCTAATAGCCCAGCTACGACTGATTCTTTTCGGCTCGTTTGTCGTTCAATCGAGAATAAGGTGGCTGGATAGACGGCTAAATTATACCCAACATATAGAATGCCAGTCCATAGTACGGTACCAATTGTCACATTGTTTCCGACAAAGCTCGTATCACCTGTGGAAAGAACATTGACGGCTTCATCCCAAGTGGTTGAGATGACTAAGATGGCAAATAGAATATAACCTAACATTAAGGATAGTGTTCCAAATGTTTTAAAGCGTTCGATTAGGCCTTTACCATAGAAGTTTAGTAAGCCGACGATGATAATGATGAGACCGACACCTACCCAGTAATTTAGCCCTAACGTGTTTTGTAAGATTTCTCCGGTCGCAGAGGCCATGATGGCAATGATTAAGATAGCGAGCAGGATATAAATGATATCAAATAAAAACCAGAGTGGACCTATTAGTTCTTTTAAAAAATGTCGGTAGTTGTATGTTTTGAATTTCCTGGCGAATTCAAAGGTTAAGATGGATGCGATGGTGAAGCCTAAAAAGATACCGATTCCAGCCATCCAGCCCATGGCTCCGAATTTTGCTCCAAACTCAACAATTTCGCGTCCGGTCGCAAAGCCGCCACCGATTAATACGGATTGTAGGATGATGCCGGGTAAGATGTAGCGTCCGAATTTGCCTTCTAATAATTTTTGCATGTTTGACCTCCTTAATTGTTCATTGAAATGGTTTCTTGTTCGACGGTGAATTGTTCTAGAGCGTCCTGATCAATCTCAAAGCCAATGCCTGGCCCGTTTGGAACGGTAATCGTGCCATCTTGAACCGTAACTTCTGGATTGATGATGTCCTGCTTCCAGTACAGGCTTGATGCTGCGGTGTCGCCTGGTAAGGTAAAACCTGAAAGTGTCGTTAGTGCAATGTTGTGAGCGCGTCCGACGCCAGCTTCTAACATACCGCCACACCAAACATCGATGTTGTGGGCTTGGCAGTAGTCGTGAATGCGCTTGGCTTCAGTTAGACCACCGACACGACCAATTTTAATATTGATGATCTGACAGCTACCCAGTTCAATCGCTTTTCGTGTATCCTCTAATGAGTGGATGCTTTCATCGAGACAAACGGGCGTTTGAATCGCTTTTTGTAATGTGGCGTGATCGATAATGTCATCGTGCGCCAAGGGTTGTTCGATCATCATTAAGTTCAAATCGTCTAGTTGTTTTAATGTGTCGATGTGGTCGAGCGTGTAAGCGGAGTTCGCATCGGCCATCATGTCAATGTCAGGAAACTCGTCACGGACTTTGGTAAGTACGTCGACATCCCAGCCCGGTTTGATTTTTATTTTAATGCGTTTATAGCCTTGCTCGACGCTACGACGGACGGTGTCGATGAGCTCGTCAGTTGTGTTTTTAATCCCAATGCTGACACCGACGTCGATTTTACTGGCTGTGCCACCGATGGCAGTTGCGAGTGGGATATTTTCCTGCTTCGCGTATAGGTCCCAAATGGCTCCTTCGATTGCGGCCTTTGCCATGTGGTTGCGGCGGAATTTTTCAAATAACGGATGAACGTCTTCCGGGTGGTTCAGAGTTGTCTGTTTTAATGCTGGAATCAAAAAGTCCTTGATGATATGTTCATTTGTTTTAACGGTTTCTTCGTTATACCACGGGCTTGAAAAGGCAACCGACTCCCCGTAGCCGATGTTCCCATCTTCATCCTTTGTTTCAATAATGTAAAATTGCTTATCGTGAAACGTACCAAAACTCGTGGTAAAGGGGGCGACAAGGGCCATTTCAAGTTTTCTGAGTTTAATCGATTGAATGGGTTTCATGGTGGTCCTCCTTAAGGAAATAGTAATAGGCGAGTTGCTGACTAAAGTTCGGGATGACCGCACGAGCCTGATAGCCGTTGTTGAATAACCAAGTAAAGGATTCGCGAGTTTCAGCGCGCCACGTTTTCGCAAGTGGAAGTTGGTTTGTTTTGATGTCGTGAAAGTTTGTCGGAATCGGGACTAAATAGGCATGCTGGTTTTTGTTGAAGCGGTTTGGTTTTGCTTCAGGTGTTCCGTTGTTAACTTCCACTAAAGAAATATGATCGTCAATGTTAGGTTGTTCTAAAGGCTCGTCGTCGTTAAAGTGCCACTCAATAACGATGCGGTCGGTCTCAAGTCCTTTATTCAGCCTGTCATCCATCGTTCCGTAATGGTTCACTTTATAACGGGCTCCGCGTGCGCCAAGTTTGGTTAAGTTCAAGTATGCGTTCAGGCTTTGAAGTGGGTCGAACGTCCACGTCATCATCTGATAGCCCATGTCTGTTGCGTGCTTGGCTTGTTCATGCTTCATGCGTACGCCAAGACCGCTTTGTTGGTACTTGGGTAAGATTCCAAGCATGTGTGAGCATAAGTATGTTTGTTCACCGTTAAAGCCCGGAAAGCTGTAACTGAACGCGACGATACGATCACCGTCAAACGCTCCTAAAATTAAGCCGCCGTTGTTCACTGTAGTGTAAAGTTGGTGTACAGGGATTGGGCTCATTTGCCAAACGGCTTCTTCAACCTCTTGCATGAGGGGCATCTCATCCATGGTTGTGAGACGTCTTATGGTAATGTGCTCACTCATTGGGGCGACCCTCCTTGGTTTAATGTGTTTTGGATCGTGGTTGTGAGAATCTCAACCGCTTTCGGGATTGCTTCAAAATCAAACGTCATATCCGGGTGATGCAGGCCAGGTTTGAGATTGCAACCAATCGCGAGCATCGTCGCTTTGATTTGCGGTTTTTTAATCGTGTAAAAGTGAAAATCATCTCCACCCGTTGTGACGATTGGATCTCGCCTTTGAGACGGGAAGTGAGTCTTTATCCCTTTATCGAGTAAGTGAGTTGCTTCATCGTTGTAGATTGCGGCGGGCATGTGTGCGCCGGTTTCTAAATTGATGTTGATATCGTGATACGACTCAAGGTGACGGGCTATGCTGGTGACCTTGTCCGTCATTTGTTCCATGAGCTCATTCGTTTGCGCGCGAAGATCAATGGCGAATTGCGCTTTTCCAGGAATAATGTTTGTGTTTTTCCCGCCTGCGTGTAGCTCGGTCACTTTCATGGAGTGGGGAACCATGGGATCAAAATTCGCGTGTCTCATATGATGAATCAGATCTGCTGCAACCTCGATGGCGTTAATACCGAGATGTGGGCGTGCCCCGTGAGTATCAGCAGTCTGAATCGTCCCATTAATAAATTTAGCTGACCCGTGTTTTATGGCAGGTGCGAATTCGCCAGTGCTCAGTTCCTGAATCGGGCGGAGGTGCATCCCGTAAAGGTAATCAAGGTCATCTGCCACCCCGTGCTCAACCATCGTTAACGCGCCGTTACCTTTTTCTTCTGCTGGTTGGAAAATAAAACGAACCGTCCCGTTTAGAGGTTGGTCGGCGAGTTTTTGGAAAACCCCAATGACGGTCGTCATATGAGCATCGTGACCGCACGAGTGATTCGCCTGATGTGTGCCGTTTACCTCTTGCCATAACGCATCAATGTCAGCACGGATTCCGACGACTGGCTTTCCTTCACCAATTTCAAACACCACTCCTGGGATGTCTTGAAAGGTTTGAATTCTAGGGTTGTACGGTTTGAGCAGGTCGATTAAGTACTGAGTCGTCTCATATTCCTGCCAACTGATCTCCGCATGGTTATGTAAGTGCGTCCAAATGTCTTTTAACGATTGAGTCAACGTCAATCCCTCCTAATCCTTTATAAAAAATCCTTCTGGTTGAATCGATTCGAACGCGTTAATACGTTCTTGGAAAGCTTCACCTTGTTTAATCGACAGTGCTGTTAACACGGCGTTTAGGAACGACATCGTGACCGGTGCTGCATCGAGCGTTGACCGAATCGGCAGTTGAATCGGAATCGTCACGTCTGCAAACTCTGTGATCGGTGCTATGTCACTATCCGTGACTGCAAGGACCTTGATGCCGTGACGCTTGGCTTCACGTGCTAGGTGCAACGTTTGTGACACGTAGCGGTGGAACGAGAAGACGATGAGTGTCGTGTCTGGTTTTAGGTCTGTGACAAGAGTAATGAGGTCGCTATGTTGTTGGTCGTAAAGGTGACCTTTACCTGTTACTAGATTAAGTCCGAACGTAAACCACTGCGCAAAACTCGCCGACGTCCGTACTCCAGCTACATAAACTTGACTCGACTGATGAATCGTCTCGATGAAAGTTTCAATGACGTCCTCAGATAGTTTTTCTAACACATTTTGAATGTACGTTTGATCACGCTGCATCAGCTCGTGCACTAATGACCTAGAGTCCTGCTGATTTGGTTTCCCCTCCGTAAACGCCGATAAACTTCTTTCGGTGTGAAAGACCTCTTTTTGAACGGCCTTTTGGAAGTCACGAAATCCTTTAAAGTCAAGCAACTGTGCGAAGCGGATGATTGTCGATTCACTGACGCCGATGAGACGACCCAACTGCTCAGCCGAGTGTGTTGCAAACACCTGAGGCTGCCGCTTGTAGTAATCCACAACTAACTGCATCTTCTTTGATAGTGAATGAGTGTCGATCTCTTCTAACATGAGAAGTGGCTCCTTTGGAATATTTTGAAGGGAAACCTTCATATTTTATTTATATGAAGGAAAAGAATTATTTTGTATAAGTTATCACAAGTTTTAAAAATTCGCAATATTTAAATTAGGTAAATGAAACTTTGTATGTTTTAGTAAAGGTAAGGAATTTGCCAAATTCATAGATACTTGAAAGTTGTCATAAGACAAATTATTCAGCGAATACCCATTATATAAAATACAAATGGGTGGGTATTCTATGTCTAAGCAACTTAAGATTGTTAAGCTTTCTCAGATTAAACTAGAAACTAAGTATAGGCAGAGAGAGAAGGATCTGAGTCTAGAGTTAGATCTTTCTAGGAATGGATTGAAAGAACCGTTAATAGTAGAAGCAGTAAATAAAAATTTGTATATATTAGTTGATGGTTATCGGCGTTATTACGCTCTTGATTTTTTAGAAATAGAAGAGGCATGCTGTATCGTAGAGGAACAGACGTCTAAAGAACACCGAATTATAAAGAGATTAGGGAGAGAGTTGCAAACGAAAAAGAGGACCGCTTATGAATTGGAAAGAATGATCAAAGACTTACTGAGGCATAAAGACTATAATTCAATGATAATTTCACAGCTTTGTGGTGTTAGTGAAGAGACTATTAATAAATATCTACTTGGTTCTGATGTTAACCCGGAATGGCTAAGAAGAGGAGCCACTACGGGAGCAGGAAGGCATGGATTTACCGTTATCCACCATTTAAATGTAAGTGATGATATAAAAGGGAAAATTGCTGAGCGCTATATTAATCGAGAGTTTCCTAAAACAACACTTGATGTTATAAATAAGATAACAAAAGAAAAAGGATTTAATAGTTTATCAGAAGAGTATGTGGAGGCATGTATTAATGATATTATTTTGCACCAAGCAAGTAGTTACCAAGGCGCTAAATATATCGTTGACGAATACGCGCTGAAATTAAGGTTTTCGAAAAGCAATCATGCCTCTATTCATGACTTGGTATTCAAACTACTAATGAGGATTGAAGCGTTCTTTAACAATAAACACTATGTTAATCATTTGACGAACAAGCAGAGGGCAAGACTAATTATACAGCTCCATAAACTGTTGTCGAAAATAAGACCCCATATAAACTGGGCTGATGTTCATGCTGAGGAATTAAAAAGGAGATCTAAGAAATGAATAAGGTTTAATATACCCTTTCCCAGCAAAGCTTGTCATAGAGAAGGAAAGAGTTTTAGTGGAAAATAGTAATAAACCACATGGAAATGGTACTATTGATCCTAATAATTTTTCACCATTTCCTAAAAACCCTACTATTGCAAAGTTTTTCAAAGAAATAGGACGTGTTGATGAGCTTGGTTCAGGTGTCCGAAACACTTATAAATACAGTAAAATTTACTCTGGTGGAGAGCCTGTATTTATTGAAAGTGATGTGTTTAAGACTATTATTCCATTAAAATACATTAGCAACCAAAATAGTGACCAAGTTAGTGACCAAGATGAACGTACTGAGAAGTTACTAGAATTCTGTAAAATTCCTAAAAGTAGAAGTGAGATACAGGAATTCATGAATATTAAAAGTAGGCGTTATTTAAGGAATAATATCTTACGACCTTTAATTGATGGTGGTCAACTTGAATTAACAATACCTGATAAACCAACTAGTCCTAAGCAAAAATACTATACGAATAACTAATGAAATTACTCTTTATGTTATTTGACATGTTTATGGATAAATATTAGGTTCACTTTACTTCGGTGGGCTATTTTTATTCAAACAAACGTTTGTTTTAAATATGTAAATGTCATTTCGTATACCGATTCGCATAACTACTCGCTACAAACGCATCTGGTTTGATCTTAGGTTCCGCGCCCATGGATTCAATACGTGCAACCATTTCGTTAATGAACACACGAGTTTTGTTGCGCTTGCCAGCTCCAATATCAATATGTCCTTCCATCGTAAAGCTCGCACCACGATCGACGTATGGGAGGACGATTTCATACATATCATCTTTACGTTCTTGTGTGAACATGCTAAACACACCTTCTGAGTAGGACGTTTCATAAGAAATTTTTTCATGAAGGTTTGTCATTTTTCGTGGAACTTTATTCTTCTGAAAGCACGCCCAAACTCCTTTACCTTCACATTGAATGACGATTCCAGTAATGAACGATGTATAATCATGATGCACCTGAGAATCCGTCCCGATCATGAGTTTGTAGTTTCCATTAGGGTGCCGCCTCATAAAGGCTAGGATATGACGGAAGACTTGTTCAAACGTCATACTTTTCTCTTGAGAATTTTCAAACGTATAGTTGTGTAACTGAAAGTTGAACATGAGCCAACGACCTCTCATAACGACTTATTGTCATTATTATTCACTGTTGGGTATATTTTATGAGGGAGAGCTGGGAATAGTGTGGGATTGAACTAGTTTAAGTCACTAACATAATTTTTAAAGGTGTTCGTCATGAATTGTAGAATTATGTTAAAGAGGGGGCTATTTAATGAATGAACATAATGAATCTAGATCGAATAAGAAATTCTACAATATTCTAAGAGGGACGCGTAACAATGATATTAATGGTGAAGAAATAACGTCATTTGAGCGGTTTGAAAAGCTTTTAGAAAAGGTAGGTAAGATTGAGCTTGATGAATTAAAGGTCATTGCTGATAAAATACCAAACTTCAATACGCTTGCAGAAGGGTACTTTAATACATTAAGTATTTCAAGTGAGAGATACTTTGAAATATTAGGGGAGCAAAACAAAGAACTATTAAAACAACTGGAACGTGCTAAAAAACCTGAAGAAGAGGTTGAGATTTTGTATGAGCTTAAGGAATTTAGAAAAGAGAGTCAAAAATTAACTAGTGCTATAAACCGACATGCAGATAAGCTTGTCTTAGGTGGAGGAGTTATGTTAGCTGTTGTTTTAAAAGCATAGATGAATAAGAAGTAAGTGGATGTTTTCTAATAATAGTATATACACAGAGAAATAAGCAGACCCTTCATTAGGATCTGCTTAATTTTGCTTTCGTTTTCCTCGTTTGCCAAATAGTGAAGGCAATCGACACAACCGTAAGGACTAAGAATGTTGCTGAGATTGGGCGTGATAAGAAGAGTGTCCAATCTGGGTTTGTCATGAACGCACGTCGTAAGTTAACTTCTGCGATTGGACCTAAGATGACACCGATAATCGCAGGTGCCAGTGCGAAGTTGTACTTCGTGAATAGGTAGCCTATGATGCCCATCGCTAGTAAAATATATAAGTCTGTGACGCGGTTATTTAAGACGAATGTTCCAATGACGCACAATACTAGAATTATTGGAACGAGTAAGTGCGTTGGTACCTGAGTAACTTTTACAAAATAGCGCATGCCGGCAAATTGTGTCAGTAACATCCCGAACGAAGCGATGAAGAAGGCGACGAATATACCTCCAACGATATTCGGTTCATCAACGATTAGTAATGGACCAGGTGTGATGCCGTGAACCATTAGTGCTGATAACAATACAGCTGTTACGGCTGAGCCTGGGATGCCTAATGCGACAGTTGGGATTAAGTCACCACCGACTGTTGAGTTGTTACCTGCTTCGGATGCGACCACACCTTCTTCGCAACCAGTCCCAAATTTCTTAGGATCCTTAGACCATTTTTTCGCCTGGTCATATGCGACGATGTTGGCAATACTACCTCCAGCACCGGGAATGGCACCGATAATCGAACCGATGAATGATGAGCCGACGAGTGTGCCTGGTTTCTTTAAGACGGCTTTTAAAGTCTGAATCGGCTTTAGCACAAATTTGACTTCTGCCGCATCTTCTTTTTGTTTGTCTTCTAAACTTTTGTCTAACTGTGATTTTTCCAATGATTCCATTAAGCGTGAGATCGCGAACATTCCGATTAAGACGACTAGAAACGGGATGCCTGCTCGAAGGACGCTCATGTCAAATGTGAAGCGGGCGAATCCCATAATCGGATCGGCTCCGACAGTTGAAATGAGTAGTCCGAATAGTCCTGCGATGAGACCTTTGATCATCGAGGAGCCTGTGACGCTGGCGATGATTGTTAACGCTAAACAAATTAAAGCGAACATCTCCCATGGCCCGAATTTTAGGGCGAATCTGGATATTTGTGGAGCGATGGTTACAAGTATGAACAAGCTAATAATCGAGCTTAGGAAAGACGCCCAAATTCCGATTGATAGTGCTTTTCCAGGTTCGCCTTTTTTCGCCATTGGGTAAGCGTCAAAGGTGGTCGCAACGGATGATGGTGTACCAGGAATACCGAGAAGTGCAGCACTAATTAACCCTCCAGACATTCCACCGACAAAGACGCCGATCATGGCTGCGATTCCTGTGACGGGATCCATTCCGAATGTTAGTGGGAGGGTGAGGACGATGGCCATGGCAACGGTGAATCCAGGGATCAATCCAGCGATCACGCCCACAACGACTCCTATGAAAATGACAAGTAATATTTTAATGTTTAAAATTTCTCCAAAGCCTAAATAAAGTAAATCAAACATGGCGTGTCCCTCCTCTTAGAAGAATAATCCTGTTGGGAATCTGACTTGTAAGACGTTCTGAAAGAAAAGATATAGGCTCACAGTTAAAATGAGTGCGATGCTTGAGATTGTGATAATATCCTTTTTTGTTCTAGGGCCGATGATTAAGGCCGTTGTGACCACGAATAGAATGGTCGATATAATAAATCCGATTATTTGGATCGCTAGGATGTAAACGAGTAATAATGCTAGAGTGATGAACACTAGTTTATGTTCGATTAATATGGCGCGAAGGGATTCCTTTAATGGTTTTCCTTCGCGTGTTTTTATGAGTTGAATTGATTTTTGAATAACTAAAAATAATGATAGTAGACCTAATAGAATCGCGATGAGCTGTGGGAAAGAACCTGGATCTAATTGGGATTCATTCATCGATGGTAGGTCTCCGGTTTGTGTGTAGATTAAGATGGACAGAATGACAAGCATGATTGCCAAGATTAATTCGCCCATGTGGGTTCCTCCTAACTAAAAATAGAGGGAAGACGAGTTCCCTCTATTCATTTATTCTTCTGAAATTTCCGAGATAATATCACTGATGATTTGGTCTTGGTTATCTAGGTACTCGTTATATTCATCTGTTCCCATGAAGTTAACGCTTGCACCAACGTTTTCAACAGCTTCGATATAGTCTTCATCATTTGCAGTTTCTTCTAATGCTGCTTCTAGCTTTTCAATGACTTCAGGTGGTGTGCCTTCTGGTGCCACGTAACCACGGTTGATTCCCATCGTGATGTCGTAGCCTTTTTCAACAAATGTTGGAAGGTCTGGTGTACGATCAACGCGTTCTTCAGTTCCGATGGCGATGAATTTCATATCGCCTGATTCAACAAAGTCGCTACCTGATGGGTAGTCAACGATTGCTGCATCGATGTGGCCACCTGCAAGTGCTTGAATGGCTTCAGCGATTCCTTCATATCCGACTAGATTGTAGTTGATATCTAATTCACGTCCGATTTGTTCCACCCAAACGCGAGGGATTCCGGCAACGGTTCCGCCGAATTGAATCTCGTTTTCTTGTCCATATTCAACGAATTCTTCTAATGTATCGACACCTAAGTCGTCGGATACGGCTAAAATCTGATCAGATGATGACATCGATGCGATTGGTTCAAAGCTATCGTAATTGATTTGGGTTACATCGGAGTGGTGTGCGACAAGTAGTCCTTCGTGTATTTGTCCGATGTTATATCCGTTTGCATCTTTATCTGTTAGTTCTTCCAAACCAACTGTACCGCCGACTCCGGGCACATTGACTGGAACTATGTCTGTTCCGATTTGGTCTGATGCGTGATCGGCTACGAGTCGACCTTCGATATCACTTCCGCCACCTGGTGACCACGGAATGGTCATTTCAATTTCTTGTGATGGATAATCCTCGACTGATTCTTCGTCGCCACCGCCACATGCAGCTAGTGAAATGGCTGCAGCTGGTAGCATGGCTGTTGCTATTAGACGCTTCATCTTTTTCATTTTCGTACTCCCCTTTGTTTATTTTATGTGTTAAAGGTTTTCTAACAATTTAGATTGTTTCAAACATTATAATTGAAACAAAATTAACCGTCAACAGGTAAAACGCTTTCTTTTAGTTAAAAAAATATTATTTTTAACAACATTTTGTTTATTTGATAGATGTAAGCATTAACAGACTATAACTAAAAAGCCTATTAAAACGCTAGTGTAAGCGATTTCTTTCATAAAATGAATTGTGTCGGCATAATGTTTACAAAATGTAATTTAAGCGCGATTAATTTTATTTTTTTGTAAATAATCTGATGATTTTTATTTCTTTGTGTGATAGTATGTTCTACAATTACAAAACAAAAGAAGGGGAGATGACGATGGTTCAATATGATCCAATGTATTACCCGTACGCATCTAGGCGTAATGCTGTCTATGGAAAAAACGGGATGGTTGCGACATCTCAACCGTTAGCAGCAGAAGCGGGAATTGAAATTTTGAAAAAAGGCGGAAACGCGATTGATGCAGCGATTGCAACGGCAGCGGCTTTAACAGTCGTAGAGCCAACGTCAAATGGAATCGGGTCTGATTCGTTTGCGTTAGTTTGGGTGGACGGTAAGGTTCATGGATTAAACGCGAGTGGCTATGCGCCAAAAGGAATTTCAATTGAGAAGTTAAAGGATGCAGGTTATGAGGAAATGCCGACTTTCGGTAAAGTGCCTGTCACTGTGCCAGGAACGCCTAAAGGTTGGGCGGAGTTGTCGGAGCGATTCGGTAAGTTGCCGTTTGAAGAGCTGTTTGACCCGGCGATTCGTTATGCGGAGGAGGGTTTTCCGCTTACGCCGACGTTAGGTTTCCATTGGAAGAGTGCTTATAACAAGTTTAAGAAGATTTTTAAAGACGATATCTATGACGAATGGTTCAAGGTGTTTGCGCCTGATGGCCGTGCGCCAGAAACTGGTGAGTTGTGGAAGTCACCGGGCCATGCGAGAACATTGCGTGAGATTGCTGAGACTAAAGCTGAGTCGTTTTATAGTGGACAATTAGCTGATGAGATTGATGCTCATTTTAAGAAACACGAAGGATTTTTAACAAAAGAAGATTTGGCGAGCTATCAACCTAGTTGGGTCGATCCGATTAAGGTCAATTACCGCGGCTACGATGTGTGGGAGATTCCTCCAAATGGGCAAGGGATTATTGCACTGATGGCGTTGAACATTCTGAAAGGTTACGATTTTAACGAAAAAGAGAGTGTCGACACATATCATAAACAAATTGAAGCGATGAAATTGTCGTTTACAGACGGGCTAGAGTATATCACTCAGCAGGATCACATGGATGTTGGTGTGGAGGAGCTGTTGTCGGATCAGTATGCGGATGTGCGCCGTCAGCTGATTGGCGATGAAGCACTTGACCCGACACCAGGCGAACCACAGCGCGGCGGGACGGTTTATCTGTCTGCAGCTGATGGGGAAGGCAATATGATTTCGTATATTCAAAGTAACTACATGGGCTTCGGTTCTGGGGTTGTCGTGCCAGATACGGGAATTGCGATGCAGAACCGTGGGCATACGTTCTCGTTGGACCCTGAACACGTGAATTCACTTAAGCCAGGCAAGCAAACGTATCACACGATAATTCCTGGATTTTTAACAAAAGATGGTGAAGCAGTCGGGCCATTTGGTGTGATGGGTGGGTTTATGCAGCCACAAGGCCACGCACAAGTTGTGATGAACATGGTTGATTTCGGATTGAACCCTCAGGCCGCGTTGGATGCTCCACGCTGGCAGTGGATGAAGGATAAGACCGTGAAAGTGGACCCGCTATTCCCAGAGCATCTCGCTCAAGCGTTACAGCGTCGCGGACATCATGTGGAGCGCAGCCTTTATCACCATGAGTTCGGCCGCGGACAGATTATCGTGCGCGATCCAGAGACCGGAGTGTTGTGCGGTGGAACCGAACCGAGAACAGATGGCCACGTGGCGGTTTGGTAAAGTTAGATAAATTAACAATAAGGGTAGATAAAATAGCGTTTTTTACTGCGTCGACAAAATTCGCGGTAGATATTTTCGGATATAGGGTAGATAAAATGGTTTTAGGGGTCGATAAATTAACATTTAGGGTCGATAAAAAAGCGATTTTTACCGAGTCGACAAATTTCGTGGTCGATATTTCTCTAAATGGGGTCGATAAATTTGAAACTGGGGTCGATAAATCTTGTTTTGAATCAGTAAGTCCCCCATTAAAGCTGGCACAAAGACCTTAAAAATAAAAAAGCTTCCTCGTCATGAGGAAGCTTTCCCTATAGTTTCAACCCAGTCCGGCTCTTGAAGCGGCGAAGCAGGATGTGACTCTCGACTCGCGTGATACCATCTAGTGCATACAGTTCTTCGTTAATAAACTTCTCTAGTTCGTTGAAGTCTTCAACGAGAACGTGGGTATGTAAGGTGCTTGGGCCTGTCATTTGGTAACAGCTTGCGACCTTTGGATTTTCAGCTAGTCGTTCAGCCACGTGTACGAGGTGGGTTGGGTCGCAGTCAACGTTGAAGAACGCTGACACGCCTTTACCGACTTTTTCTGAATTAATGACGACGCTGAATTTCTCGATGATGCCAGCTTCTTGCATTTGGTTAATACGATCGCGGACAGCGACTCGCGATAGATCGAGTTCTTTAGCTAAATCGACGTAAGACATTCGGCCTTCGTCGCTTAAGATATTCAGGATTTTAATATCTGTCTCTGTAAGTTTCATGTGTTTTCACCACTTTTAATAGATTAATATATTTCACATTATAAGAGAAAAAGTGGATTGTGTCACACTTGATTTTTGAAAAATTTGAAAGTTATTACATCCGAGAGTGAGGTGAGCCCTATGGATTTCACATTGCAGAAAAATATTTTTATCAGTTTTTTCCGTTCTAGCATGCTAGGTTTCGGGGGTGGTCCATCAACAATACCGTTAGTGCACAAAGAGGTCGTTGACACGTACAAGTGGATGAACGATGAAGAGTTCGCTGACGTCTTAGCAATTGGTAACACGTTGCCAGGCCCGATTATGACGAAAATGGCGGGCTATATTGGCTATAAAGTTGGCGGTACGTTTGGGATGCTTAATGCGCTTGCGGCTGCAGTCCTTCCAACCGTTCTCATTATGATTACCCTCATTGGTGTGCTCATTGCCTACCGTGACACCGCGGTGGTGCAGGGAATGACTCAAGCGATTGCGCCAGTTGTTGGGGTGATGCTATTTGTGCTAGCTTACTCGTTTATTACGAAGTCAAAAGAAGCACTCGGCTGGACCCTAGCTATCATTTTAAGTGTGGTCAGTTTAATCGCATATGTTTGGCTGAACATGCATCCCGCAATTTTAATTGGTGCTTTAATTTTATATGCACTTTTCAGTAAACCAAAACAAACATCATGAGAGGAGGAACATTATGATTGATCTGTGGTATTTGTTTTTAGCTTTTCTCATACCTGGAATTGTTGGGTATGGTGGTGGCCCAGCATCAATTCCGTTAATTGAGCATGAAGTGGTGAAGAATTATGGGTTCTTGACGACGACTGAGTTCGGTGAAGTATTAGCTCTTGGGAATGCACTTCCAGGTCCAATTGCGACGAAAATGGCAGGGTACATAGGCTATAACGTGGCTGGCGTACCGGGGGCGATTGTCGCATTAGTCGCAACCATCGTGCCATCACTTATCGCGATGATCTTGCTATTGGGCTTGATTATGAAATTTAAAGATTCGCCTAAAGTGAAGAAAATGACGTCGCTCATTCGTCCAACGATTGCAATACTATTATTTGTCTTAGCCTTTCAGTTTGTTGATACATCCTATCAATCGGCAGGTATTTGGCAGACAGTCATTCTCGTTGTAGCTAGTTATCTTTTACTTGAAAAAGTTAAACTGCATCCTGCATTCGTCATTATGGGGGCCTTAACATATGGGGCCATTTTCTTAAGTTAATATATCACATTTTGTTATTAAAAATTTTCATAATTAACCAAAAAGTGAATATTTATTCACTAAAAATAATAAAAAAGTAATTTTTCCATTGATTTTTGTTTATTTTTGTTTATAATATTCTTTAAAATCTTTTTTGTCTGACTATTAGATTAAATCAGTAAAGGGGGTAAGAGATTGTGTTAAATTTAATCGTTTCGAGGTTTGTGCAAATGTTCTTCTTGCTTATAGGGATCTCATTTATCGTCTTTATGAGCATGCATTTCGCCCCTGGTGATCCTGCTCGAATCATTGGTGGACCGACAGCTTCAGCATCGGATATCGAAAGTATTCGTACGAACCTCGGGTTAGATCGACCCGTATTGGTTCAATACTGGGACTACTTAGTTGGCGTTCTACAAGGTGACTTAGGTTATTCCTATCAATCTAACGAATCGGTGAACGCTGCTATTGCAACCAGGTTCCCTAACACTCTTAATCTAGCGATTGCGAGTATGATTGTCGCCGTCATCATTGGCGTGGTCGCAGGGATTATTTCAGCGTTAAAGCAAAACTCTTGGTTGGATGTTTTTACAACAACTGGAGCCTTAGCTGGAATCTCCATCCCGAACTTCTGGTTAGGGACGATTTTAATCTTAATTTTTGCGGTTAACCTTCAATGGTTTCCGGCTGGTGGATTAAGCGCACCGTTCTGGACAGCACAAGGAATGAAAGAGTTAGCCCTACCAGCCATCACACTTGGGACAGGGTCAGCAGCTCTAATCGCCAGAATGACAAGGTCTTCAATGCTCGAAGTCATACGTTCTGATTACGTTAGAACGGCCAGGGCTAAAGGTGTTAAAGAGAAAATCGTCGTGTTCGTCCATTGTATGAGAAACGCCATGATTCCAGTGATCACCGTCATCGGGATGAATTTTGGTTTCTTATTAGGCGGCACGATCATTACGGAACAAGTTTTCGCAATTAATGGGGTTGGTCGTTTAATGATTGATGCGATTGCGAATCGTGACTTTCCGATGGTGCAAGGATCAGTCTTACTTGTTGCAAGCTTATTCGTTGTCGTGAATTTAATTGTTGATATTGTGTATGCCTTCATCGATCCAAGAATCAGTTATGACTAAAAGGGGGGAGTTGAGATGTCAACACAAACAGCAACTGCTGGAAGTATTAAAAACATAGAGAAAGATAGCGTCGTTAAGGATACGTTTAAACGAATGATGAAAAACAAATTGGCCGTCGTTGGAATGGTTATCATCATCATTCAAATCATTCTTGCCGTCTTCGCACCTTTATTGACTGGCTACGCACCGGATGCTCAGAATTTAACTGCTCGGGAGTTGCCCGTTGGTTCAGAAGGGCACTGGCTAGGAACAGATAACTATGGGCGTGACATGTGGAGCCGAATTGTCTACGGAGCTCGAATCTCGATTCTCGTTGGACTTGGGTCAGTTGCATTAGGGCTCATTGGCGGTGTGATTTTAGGATTACTATCCGGCTATTATAAAAAATTAGACGCTGTGATCATGCGTTTTATGGATTTACTTTTCTCATTCCCAGGAATTTTACTAGCGATGTTAATCATTGCAATTCTTGGGACAAGCTTAGTAAACGTTGTGATTGCGATTAGTATTTGGTCGATTCCAAACTGCGCAAGAATTGTTCGCGGAAGTGTTTTATCAGCGAAGAAGGAAGAGTACATCTTAGCACAACGATCACTCGGTTCTAGTGACCGACGGATTATGTTTAAACATATTTTGCCGAATATAACGGCACCGATTATTGTATTTTCGACCATGCGTATGGCAACAGCGATTTTATCGACGTCGTCGTTAAGCTATTTAGGACTCGGTGCTCAACCGCCGACGCCTGAATGGGGCGCGATGATTGCAGCTGGTCAGGATTATATGTGGACATCACCTCATATGACAATTGTGCCAGGGATCGCGATTATGCTCGTTGTGTTCGCGTTTAACGTTGTCGGTGATGGATTAAGAGATGCATTAGATCCAAATATGGATTTGAATTAAAAAGGAGGACTTAAAGTGAAGAAATTTTTACTAAGTATGGTCGCTATGGGAGTTCTAGTATTAGCGGCTTGTAGTGGAGGAAGCGAGAGTCAACCAGAAGGAAATAGTGGACAAGAAGGTGGAGATGGTGGTGATGTCGATCAAACTCTTACATACGCCACAACATCAGATGCACCAGGGTTATCTCCAATTGATACGAATGACAGTGTATCATCACATGTCATCGAGCAAGTCTATGAAACTCTTTTTGTAAGAAATGCGGAAACAGGAGAAATTGAACCGCGTTTAGCAGAGTCTTATGAAAACCCAGATGACAACACTTGGGTAATTAAGTTAAAAGAAGATATCGAATTCCAGGACGGGACACCTTTTAACGCTGAGGCAGTTAAGTATACGTTTGAAACATTTTTAGATCCAGACCGTGCGGCACCGCGTGCATCGCTTTTAGCACCAGTTGAAAGCATTGAAGTAGAAGATGAATATACGGTCGTCATTAAGACGGAAGAACCATACGGCGCGATGCTAGCGGCCTTATCACATTCGAATGCAGCAATCGTAAGTCCTGAAGCAGATCAGAATGGCAACATTAATGAAGATCCAGTTGGAACAGGTCCATTCCAGTTTGTTGAGTGGACGAAAGGCGACGAGATTGTGTTAGAAAAGAATCCAGACTACTGGAGAGGCGAAGCAGATCTAGAACAAGTGACATTCAAGGTTGTGCCATCTGTTTCAACAGCCATTTCTATGATGGAAACAGGTGAAGTTGACTTTATTGACGGTGTGACGTCTGAGCACACAGCTCGTTTAGAAGGTAATGATTCAATTGAACTATTAACTAAAGAAGGAACACCTGTTTATTACCTCGGTTTTAACATGGAAAAAGAACCGATGAACAATCCTGAGTTTAGAAAAGCACTAGCACATGCGATTGACCGTGATGCGTATGTTGACTCGTTAGATGGATTAGGTGTTCGCTCTAACAGTTTCGTCGGCCCACAAGTTTTTGGATATGATGAAGGTGCTGAGGATGCAGGCTATGATTATGACCCAGAGAAAGCTCAGGAAATCATTGAAGAGAATGGGTTTGGTGATCAAACATACCACATGTTAGTGGCGAACCGTGACATGTACATCAACATGGCTGAAATCGTACAAGCGCAATTAGGTGAAGTTGGGATTAACGTTGAGATGGAAATGATTGAGTGGGGCACATTCTTAGATATGACAGCTGAAGGTAATTTTGAACTAACCTTTATGGGTTGGTCGAATGTCACAGGTGATGGTAGTGAACTTCTTTACCCGAACCTACATTCAGACAACGTTGGAGCGTCTAATAGAATGAGATATTCAAACGAAGAATTCGATCAATTAGTGGATGCTTCACGTAATACGACTGACCAAGAAGAACGTCAACAGCTGATTGCTGAAGCTAACGAAGTTCTTTTACAAGACGCACCAGTCGTTCCAATGCACCATGGTGTGATTGCAGGTGCAGTAGTAGATTCTGTTAAAGGGCTAGAGCTTTCACCAACAGGAAGCTGGGAACTATACCAAGTTACTAGAGAGTAGGGATGGTAATGACAGAGCATATATTAGACGTCAACAATCTAGTTACTTCCTTTCGAACAGCTGATGGGGACCTCACAGCTGTTCGTGGGGTTTCTTTTTCCGTTGACCAAGGCGAAACGCTATGCATCGTTGGTGAATCTGGTTGTGGAAAAAGTATTACCTCGTTGTCCGTCATGCAATTGCTCCCTAAAAACGGTCAAATCGTCGATGGGTCAGTTCGTTTTTATGGTCGTGAATTGACAGGTTTAAAGGATGAAGAAATGCGCCAAATTCGTGGAAATGAGATCTCAATGATTTTCCAAGAACCGATGACAGCGTTGAACCCTGTGTTTACAATCGGATTTCAAATCCGTGAGCCATTAAGAATTCATGAAGGACTATCGAAAAAGGAAGCGACCAAACGAGGGATTGAACTTTTAAACCAAGTAGGGATTCCGTCACCAGAGAAACGAATGAACCAATTCCCTCACGAGTTAAGTGGCGGGATGAGACAACGTGTGATGATTGCAATCGCCTTAGCTTGTAACCCGAAATTGTTGATTGCCGATGAGCCAACGACCGCACTAGATGTGACGATTCAATCGCAAATACTAGATTTAATCGATGATTTAAAGAAAAAGTTCAACATGGGCGTCGTCATGATCACCCACGATATGGGAGTGGTCGCAGAGGTAGCCGACCGCGTCATGGTGATGTATGCGGGTGAAAAAATTGAAGAAGCAGATGTTGAGACAATTTTTAATAACCCACAACATCCTTATACGAAAGGGCTGCTAAAATCGGTCCCGAATGTTGATGATGCGGATCATAACTTAGAGCCTATTCCAGGATCACTACCTAGTTTGAAAGAAGAAATAGTCGGGTGCCGGTTCTATGATCGTTGCGAATTTGCGACGGAAAAATGCCGCAGTCAATCACCACCGAAATTCAATGTAGGAGACGGTCATGCCGTCAGATGCTGGTTACAGGAGGAATCACAAGATGAGCGAACAGCAAACTATACTTAAACTCGATCAGTTAAATAAACATTTCCCTGTACGCGGTGGTTTGTTGAAGCGAGTGAGGAATCATGTCTATGCGGTCAATGATGTTTCGATTGACGTGAACGAAGGTGATTCAGTTGGCATTGTTGGTGAATCCGGTTGCGGGAAGTCGACACTTGGGCGGACGATTTTACGTTTGGAAGAGCCTACTAGTGGTGAGATTTGGTTTAAGGGTGAAAATATTACTAATTTAAGCGAGCGGCAGCTTAAAAAGTTCAAACACGACATGCAGATGATTTTCCAGGATCCTTTCGCTTCGTTGGATCCGCGTCAACGAGTGGGCGACACGCTAGAAGAACCGTTTGTCGTTCATACGGACTTATCGAAGGAAGAGCGTAAGGAAAAGGCGATTAAGTTGTTGCGAGAAGTCGGTTTGGACGAAACGCACTACTATAAATACCCGCACCAGTTTAGTGGCGGGCAGCGCCAACGAATCGGGATTGCACGTGCTATAGCATTGAACCCTGAGATGATCGTCTGTGACGAAGCCGTATCAGCGCTGGACGTGTCGGTACAAGCACAGGTCATTAAATTGTTGAAAGAACTACAGGAAGAGTACGACCTGACGTATCTGTTTATCTCACACGACTTGGGTGTTGTGCGCCACTTTTGTAATAAGGTGCTGGTCATGTATTTAGGCAACATGGTCGAGTGGGCGCCGGTTGATGAGTTGTTTGAGAACCCGATTCACCCTTATACAGAAGCTTTATTGTCGGCGATTCCGAGACCCGTGCCAGGACTTGAACGAAACAAGATTGAGTTAAAAGGAGATCTCCCAAGCCCAAGCGAACCACCAACAGGCTGCCCATTCCATACGCGTTGTCCAATCGCCACCGAAGTATGTAAAGAGGTGAAGCCCGAATGGCGCGAGGTCAGACCGAACCATTATGTCGCGTGTCATGAGCGCGGGTAGGTTGGTTAATTGTTGTAAGAGTGGCTTCTATCGACAATTCTGTGCGCCTAATCGATAGTTGAGCTGTTCCATTCGACAATTGGAGCACGCCAATCTACATTTCGGGGCTGCCAATCGACAATAGAACGTTCCCAATCGACAATCGGGGCTCGCCAATCGACAATAGAACGTTCCCAATCGACAATCGGAGGTCGCCAATCGACGAAAGAGCGCTCCCAATTAACATTTGAAGCTCGTCAATTGACAAACGAGCGGTTCCAATCAACATTAGTGAGCTGCCAATCGACGAAAGAGCGTTCCCAATCGACAATTGGAGCACGCTAATCGAAAGAAGAGCGTTCCCAATCGACAAACGGGGCTCGCCAATCGACAAACGAGCGCTCCCAATCAACATTGGAGTTCGCCAATCGACAAATGAGCGATCCCAATCTACATTTCAGGACTGCCAATCGATAAATGAGTTTTCCCAATCGGCAATCGGAGCTCGTCAATCTACATTTCGGGGCTGCCAATCGACAATAGAACGTTCCCAATCGACAATCGGGGCTCTCCAATCGATAAACGAGCGTTCCTAATCGCCAATCGGGGCTCTCCAATCGATAAACGAGCGTTCCCAATCGACAATTGGAGCACGCTAATCGAAAGAAGAACGTTCCCAATCGACAATCGGGGCTCGCCAATCGACAGAAGAGCGTTCCCAATCGACAATCGGGGCTCTCCAATCGATAAACGAGCGTTCCCAATCGACAATTGGAGCACGCTAATCGAAAGAAGAGCGTTCCCAATCGACAAACGGGGCTCTCCAATCGACAAACGAGCGCTCCCAATCGCCAATATGAAACTACCAATCTACAATTGAGCAAATTCAATGTACAAATCGAAGTTACTTATCAACAATTAAACGTTATAATGAAAGGAAGGAGGTATAGATATGGGTAAAACACCTAAAAATCTGGTTGCAACGTTTTCAATCGTAGGATTTGATCCGAACACTGGGGAACTTGGCGTTGCGACGCAGTCGAAGCTCCTAGGAGTGGGCGCGGTTGTTCCATGGGCGGAGGCGAATGTTGGAGCGGTGGCGACGCAGTCATTGGCGAATACGGCGTTCGGTCCGGATGGTTTGGCGTTACTCAAGGAAGGTAAAACGGCTCAAGAGGCTATTGATGCTTTAGTCGAAAACGATCCGGATGCGTCGATGCGTCAGGTTGGGGTCGTGGACTTCAATGGTAATTCTGCGACGTTTACTGGTGATGGTTGCTATGACTGGGCAGGTGGACGAGCAGGGAAGAACTATGCGGCTCAAGGTAACATTCTAGTTGGAGAAGACACCGTCACCGCAATGGCCGAAACATTTGAACAGTCGGAAGGCAAGCCTTTACCCGAGCGATTAATCGCGTGTCTTCACGCGGCGCAGAAGGCTGGTGGCGACAAGCGCGGTATGCAGTCAGCTGCAATTTATATCGTAAAAGAAAAAGGCGGTTATGGTGGGTACAACGATCGTTACTTAGATCTACGTGTGGACGAGCACGAGACGCCGATTGACGAGCTCGAGCGAATCTATCGTTTGCATCAGTTATATTTTAACCGTCCTAAGGAAGAAAACATTGTCGAGTTGGATGATGAGAAGAAGTTTGCTTTATCTAAGAAGCTAGCAGAATTAGGTTTTTTAGATGAAGGCGGAGATTTTGATGAAGCATTCCGTAACTATATCCATACCGAAAACTTTGAAGAACGTGAGCAAGAATCAGGTAAGATTGATTTAGAACTCTACTATTATATAGTAGGAAAAAATTAACCCCCCTTGTGATATATAAGAGAAACTCCCGCCGTAGCGGGAGTTTCTCTGGTTTTAAATAGAATGAGGTTTTTGCGCGTGATACGCAAAAACTATTGCTTATAAATCTTAGGCACGCGACTATCAAAAATCGGCACGTCTTTTCGAACTTGGTCGACTTTTTCTAAATCAAGGGAAAGGGTGACGACCTGTTCCTGGTCGTCTGAGCCTTCCGATAAGACGTCTCCCCAAGGATCTACTGCCATCGAGTGACCGGCGAAATCGGTTCCGTCATAGCTGCCGACACGATTGCCAGACACCACATACATTTGGTTCTCAATGGCACGTGCGATTTGTAGCGTTCGCCAGTGGTTCTTGCGTGCTGATGGCCATTCAGCAACAGCGCATAGGACTTGGGCTCCGTCGAGTGCGAGTGGTCTGATGAGTTCCGGGAATCTGAGGTCGTAACAGATAATGAGTCCGAACTTCAGTCCATCTAGTTCAAATACTTCCGGAGCATTTTGGCCACCCGATAAAAACTTATGCTCATCTAACATCGGAACCAGATGCACCTTGTCATACTCATAGATAAGCTCACCTTTACGATTTACAACCATAGCCGTGTTGTAGATTCCACCGTCTTTTTTATTCGCGATGGACCCGCCGATAATGTTGACGTGGTGTTTTTTGGCTAGATTTTGTAAAAACGGAATGGTCGGATGTCCGTCTTCATCAGCCAAGCCGTCTAATTCAGGTAACGTGTAAGCTGTCGTCCACATTTCTGGCAAAACAACGGTGTCTGGCTGATTATCTTGCATATCTTTTTCAAGCCAATTGGCCACGCGTTGTCTATTTTCATCAGGCTGTCCTGAAATGATATCCATTTGATAGATTGAGAATTTCATCAAAAGCACCTGCCTATTTTATTTATTGATAAACCCCCCGACAATTCGTTCTAACATTTTTTGATTCATATTCAGTGGCTCGAAGCCATGTTCCTTCAGTAAGTTCTGAGTGTTGTTATCTTCAAACCTCACTGACGTATTCAAGTATTCTTTAAACACCTCAATTGGCTTGTGCATGTTGAGTTCCTCTTGAGTTAACGTGTGTTTTTCTTCGTTTGGAATTAATTTCACTTTATCAAAATTTAACGCGTTTACGATCGCGTTAAACGTCATTTTGTTCGTTGGCGGGTTCGGGTTCGTGATGTTGTAGACGGTTTTGGTCTGGCCATGTGTTAACCCTAACGTCAGTACGCGAACGACGTAATCGACAGGCACGAGGTTCGACACTGAATTTTCGTTTAATACAAGTCGGTACATATGGTCACTCGACTTACGCTCAGACTTTTTCTTCAAAATTTGAATCGTACGAATGATGCCGTAAAGACCGAATGTCGTTTTCGCTTCACCTGTATCAGAATCGCCAATAATAATCGCTGGTCTCATTACTAAGACGTCAAATTTTTCTTTGTATGACATAACGAGGTGCTCGGCTTTCGCCTTCGTTTCCTCATACGAATTGCGGAAATCCTGTGTTTCAGGGTAAAGCTCCTCGACACCTGTGTCACGCGTGCCAAGTGTATAAGCTGTGCTGACATGGATGAAACGTTTAATGTTTATGCGGTCCGCGAAGGCCAACACATTTTTTGTACCGTTGACGTTCACGTGAACCAATTCCTCGCGCTTAGATTCATCAAAGCTTAGAAGCGCTGCTGTATGGTAAATAACATCAACTTGTCCTGTTAGCTCTTGAATCGTGTCATCGCTCATCCCCAGTTTTTCATCAGCTAGGTTGCCCAGTAGAAAAGTAATATTTTCCTTATATGAATGAAGACTTTTTAATAAAGTATCTGCTTTTGGTTGACTTCGAACAATTAAATATAAATGATGACCTTGTTTTAAAAGGTTTTCAGCTAACTTTTCTCCTAAAAAGCCAGTCGACCCTGTGATTAAAATACGCATAAAATCTCTCCCGATGGACGTTGTCATTGCACATCACATTATAACGGGTTGACAAGGTCCGGGCAACTGAAAACTAGTTTGTTGATATCTTGAAAAAATTAATTGATAATGGTTGGTAATGAATTTTTAATTAGGAGACGTTTGAGATGGAGCAATGGATGAAGCAAAAGTGGGTCCAATGGTTGCTGATTTTAGTGATCACGGTGTTATGGGGATATTCATGGGTGCTCATGAAAGATGCGCTACAATTTATGGGGCCATTTACGTTCTCGGCTTTGCGTTTTGTGACTGGGGGTGCCACGATGATGGTGATTGTTTGGTTAATGAGAGTGGGGTGGCCGCCACGTGAAGCGATGCCTCATTTAATGGTCGTTGGAATCTTGCAAACTAGTATCGTGTTTATTTTAGTCATGTATGCGTTGAGATTTATAGATGCAGGGAAGTCGTCGTTATTGTTATATTCCATGCCATTATGGAGCGGGTTACTAGCGGCTATTTTTCTTAGAGAGCGGATTTCAGCTGTTCGATGGGGAGGCGTAGGACTTGGCGTTGTAGGATTGTTGATTGTCATGGGAGCGGATGCGCTTAGCCATCAGTCGGCGGACGTCATCATCGGAGAGCTGCTCATTATTTTATCCGCCGTGTCGTGGGGCGCATCGAACGTGTATTATCGTTTGAAGTTAAGTGTACTGTCGAAGCTTCAGGTCAATGCTTACCAGATGTTGTTCGGTACAATTGGAATCGGGCTGGTTGCGTGGTTTGTTGAAGGCGGGGAGTCGATCACATGGACGCCTGAGAGTGTTTACTATGTACTCTTTACCGGTGTGCTGGCAAGTGCGCTGTGTTTCACCGTTTGGTTCATGTTGCTAGGGAGCTTGGATATGATTGGGGCCACCATGCCGTCGTTATTAGTTCCCGTGTTCGGGCTGTTTTTCGGGTGGTTGCTGCTGGATGAAGTGGTGACGATGAGCGTAGTGTTAGGTGCTGGGTTGATTCTGAGCGGCGTGTTTTTGGCGAGTGTGAGGAAGTGAGTTTGGGCGCGTGCTGGAGATTGGCGAAAGTATGCACAATATTGGCGAAAGGTTGCTGGGGTTTGGCGAAACGTAGCCTAACTTTGGCGAGACCTCACCTGATTTAGGCGAAAGGTTGACCAAGATTGGCGAGACCTCACTCCACTTTGGCGAAACCCGGCTCAAGTTTGGCGAAACATATTACAATAGAGGCCAGTCGGCGCTTCATTAAACAAAAAGACTTCCAGCAGTTGCCGGAAGTCTTTACTAGTTTAAAAGATTAATAACGCAAATGCGATTGGGATAAAGCTGTAGAGCAGAATGACCATACAAAAGCCCATGATGTCTTTAACTTTAAGCCCTGCGATCGCAAGTAGCGGAAGTGCCCAGAACGGTTGGATCATGTTCGTCCACGCGTCACCCCAAGCCACAGCCATGGCTGTTTTTGCGGTATCCACACCTAAATCAATTGAAGCTGGGATCATAATCGGAGCTTGAACAGCCCACTGACCTCCGCCTGATGGAACAAAGAAGTTCACAATACCCGCGCTGATGAAAGCGAATAGTGGGTACGTTACTTCATTTGAAATGCTTACGAACCAAAGTGACATCTGTTCTGAAAGGCCTGACTCGACCATCATGCCCATGATTCCCGCGTAGAATGGGAACTGGATGATGATGCCGCCCGCGTTTTTTACCGCATCACTTACAGTATTCAAGAAGCGACGAGGTGTTCCGTGTAGTAGAATTCCTAGGAATAACATAATGAAGTTGACGATATTGATGTTGATGTCGAGTCCATTATTGGCAAAGTGGAACACGATAAATACGAGACCAAGAAGGCCGATTAGCATGGAAACAATTCTACTATTTTCAAGTTTTTCAGCTGGAGTAGAAGCTGCTTCGGTAGTCGCTGCTTCTTCCACATCAGCCATTTGTTCATTTAAGAACTCTGAGTCGATGGTGCCCGTGTAATCATTCGAACGGTTCATCAACCAGTTCATGAGTGGCAACGTGACTAATAGAAAGATAACAATAAATAAGTTCATGCCACCGAAAATAGTTTGTGTAATCGGAATGCTACCAATCATGTCGATTAAAAAGTGATCGTCTGTCGCAATCGTTAATGGAATCGAGCCTGACATCCCGCCGTGCCATAGAAGAAAGCCACTGTAAGCAGCTGCGATCAGTAGTCGGTAGTCAATCGTCGGGATTCGTTTCGCGACATGAAGTGCAAGAAGCGCACCAACGACTAGCCCGAAACCATAGTTGATTAAACAAGCAATCGACGCGACAATCGTTACGAGCAAAATTCCTTGACCGGGCGTATTGGCTAACGTACTAATTCGTTGCAAAAGTCCTTTCACAAACGGGGTGTTAGCTAGTATGTAACCCGTGACAACGATTAAGGACATCTGCATGGCGAATTGAAGCAAATTCCAGAACCCAGTTCCCCAATGATTGACCATTTGAGACGGCCCACTGCTAGTGAAGAAAACACCAAGCACGTACACAATAAATGTTAAAATAATAGCGAATAAAAATGCGTCCGGTAAATACCGCTGGACAATGCGGTTAAAGAAAGACGTTAATCCCTTTAACATAAATTCCCTCCTAAGATGTATTTTGAGAAAACGCTTTCACTAGAAAGTCTGTTTCTCATTATATTTAATCTTAAGAGGTTGTTCAAATGATTATTCTTAGTTTTCTTAAAAATCCGTAAAATTTTCAAGCATTAAAAAAAGTGACCTTAGTCTTGGTCACTTTTTTGGATTCTTAATCGTTTGATACCATGTTCTTCAAATTCATCTTCATAGGTTGATTCTACTTGAAAACGATGTTGCATGGCTTCTTCATGTGTCTCAAATGTTTCTCCAGATTCTTCAATATCTCTATTAGCAAGTCTGATTGGAAGCTCTCCCCAGAAGGAATCGTTGTCATATTGATTAACGTAATTAATAAATTGTTCCTCGTACTCTTTGGTAGGATAGTATTCATCATATTTCTTCGATTGCTCTACCAAGTGGTCCATGTGAAAGTCTTTCGCAAAAGATAAAATATATTGATAAACCTCGTGAATTTCCTAAAGTAACTAGATCTAATAATTGTCGGTATTGTTCTTTGTGATATTAATCTTCATGATTTACCTCCATTCTAAATTTAGCTTAGTTTTTACTAATATAATGAGTTGCATACAGTCTCTCAACTTGTGGTTGGCCTGATTTTGAAAAACGTAGTGATTGCTTAGGCCCTTTTCCCCAAGATTGGTAATGTGTTTGGGAAGGCTTAAGATTTTGTTGCTTAGCTATCTGACTCAACGTGCTTAAGATTATATTCAGCTTGTTTAAATTGCCGGCCACCACTCGTTCAAGGTAAGGTACACGTTTGCGCCGCCAATCCTCCACTTGTTTAGGCTTCAGCCTGTCCATTTTGATCAGTAAATCGACCGGACTGACATAACCTTTTTCGTATAAAAGTTGCTTGGTGTGATGTTCGACTTGGTGTTCTAATTTTTGTCGGCTCATAAGATCATCCTTAAGATTTAATGCGTCTAGTATACTAGTTATGAACGATGATTAAAAGCCGAACTAGATATCGTTTGCATTTCATGGCGAGATCAGGCCCGGGTTTGGCGAGATTATGCTCGGGTTCGGCGAGATTATGCTCGGGTTTGGCGAGATTATGCTCGAGATTGGCGAGATAAGGCTCGAGTTCAGCGAGATTATGCTCGAGATCGGCGAGATTATGCTCGGATTCGGGGAGATTAAGCTCGAGATTGGCGAGATAAGGCTCGAGTTCAGCGAGATTATGCTCGAGTTTGGCGAGATAAGGCTCGAGTTCAGCGAGATTATGCTCGGTTTTGGCGAGATTACGCTCGAGTTCGGCGAGATTATGCTCGAGATTGGCGAGATAAGGCTCGAGTTCAGCGAGATTAAGCTCGAGTTTGGCGAGATCACGCCCCGCTTCGGCGAAATCTCATCCCACCTCGGCGAAATCAGGCCCGACTTGGGCGAACCCCTGTTACCTTGGCGTAGCCACAAAATCAAAAATGTTGCCAGTCGGCCCTTGCCGACTGGCTTCCTCTTAATTTAAAAAATATGGTAGAATAATAGAAAATTATGAAGAATTAAAGGTAGGTACATATATGATTGAACAGGTGACGAGGGAGCTTCTAGATCAGTTAAGGCCCCAAAAGTCGAAGAAGAAGATTGATATGATTGAATTGGAAAAAAGTGTTCGTACGCGTGTGCCGGATTATTACGGAATGGGTGGTTATCAAGCGTTTTACGACGTGATGATGAGTATGCAGCATGATGAGGTATTAGTGCCGCTTAAGTCAAAGGCAGAAAACGGTAAGTCCCCGGCTCTTCCTCGTTTTTTCTGGTTAATGCCTCCAGTTCACGAGCCTCAGTGGACAGGTGTGCAAAAGATGCAGGTTCAAGATCTGCTCAACTTATCCTTCTATGACCAAAATCCCGAGTTTCAGTCTGAACAAGAGTGGAATCGCATATTAAACATCTATCATTTTTTAAAAAATAAACATAACCGTGAGTATGTGTCGGTTGCGGAGAGAAGTTTGGAATTATTCGGAGATGAGAAGGCGGTCACGAAGGAAAAACGGGGCATCTTAAACAGGCTTAAGCTCTCCTTGGATGACATTAAGGCGGTGAGTTACGGAGAACCGTTTGTATATTACTTGAAACCAGGCACAGATATCAATCAAGTCAAGCGGGTTCTGATCGTTGAGAATCTATCGTTTTTTCATACGGGTGTGACGTTATTAAATCGGAATGAGCTTGATTATCAGATGTTGATCTATGGTGAGGGGAAGAAAATCGAAAGTAGTTTTCAATTCTATTATGATCATTTTCCTGGCCAGGCGTTTCAGTTTTATTATGTAGGTGACCTGGATCCAGAGGGATATAATATTTTCGCGCGATTAGTGAACAGGTATGAGCATGAAGATTTTCAATTAGCTCTAGAAATCTATCAACAAATGTTGCGTTTTAAACGGTTGGCGAATGACGTTAAGGGGCAGAATGAAAATGAGAGATTGAGAGACCGTTTCCTTGAATTTGTGACAGGTGATCTCAGGACACACATCATCGACCTTTGGGAGCGTCACGAACGGATCCCTCAAGAAGTGATTACAGTCGAGAGTTGGCAGGTGTCAGATTGTGATTAATCCTTGGAATAAATTTGAAGAGCGTATGAAGCGCTTAAATCCTTTTTTCATGCTAGGAAAAGGGATGAATATTGGCGAGCACCTCAATCCTTATGTTCCTTCGATTTTGTTTCGGACGATTTTAGAGGTGTTTTTCCGTGAAATTGATGAGAGTTTGGAGCGGGACAAGCAGTCGATTTATTATATTGTCCAACAGGTCGTGAAAGATATGGGGCTTGAGGCGAGTCCTGAGCAGATTGAACGGATGAGAAATGGGCTGTTGTATTTTGGTGATGAAAAAATGAATCGACCGTTCGAAGCGGAGGTGTTCGTGCCAGAGAATAAGGCGTGGGAGACACAGACGTTTCGTTATTTGGTGACGGATGAATATTTTACCGATTTGGAATCGAATCGAAAGGTGATTTATAAATTATCGGATGCGGCTCAGGAAATGGTGTTTATGAGTCGTGAGATTACGGAAGAGTACTCGATTAGTGTCGAGCAGCTTTATAGTATTCAGTTGATTAAAAACGGTAATTTTAGAAAAGCCACGGATAACCAGACGAACTTGATTGCCAAGGTTAAGCGTTTTATTCGTGATGAGGAAATGTTTAAGAATGAAATTTTACAAGATCCTAGATTGCTTGTGTCTGATGAAAATAAGCAGAGGGAATCTCGACGTAATGAGATTGAATCGCAGTTTGAGGAAGAAAGTAAGTATTTCAAGACAATGTTGTCATTAGTCGAAAAAGCGCAGACGGATGGCCTAAGCGAGAATGTTCGGAAAGAGTTATTTGAGCTTCAGGAACAGGTTGAGTTGTCCAGGCGTTTGCACGATCGGTTTGCGAGATTAGTCATCCAAAACATCGAAATTGAAATGCGTTTTAAAACGGAGAATCCGTCGTTATTTTGGGAACAATCAAAAATGTCATTTAAAGAAACGATTTATGAAGAGTGGGTGGTGCAGAAAGGGATTACGGATTTCGAGCCTGTGCACGCTTTAGTGAATTCACTGTTTTCGCCGCAACATGAATTTATATTGCCGCTAGAATGGGTTTGGGATGAGCAAGAAATTATTGAACGAGTGTTTGAAGAAGACGAGACAGACGTGAAAGATGAGGAAGAAGAGTTTAATAGGGAAGAAGTGGATTGGGAATCGGTTGCCGCAGCGTGGGAGCCTGTTTTCCAAGGACTACTAGACTCTGGTGAGTTTTCCTTGACGCGGTTAAAAGAACTGCCACTAGATTTGCAGGATCAATGGTTTGAAGAGCGTATTACATATGAGCTTTGGATGTTGTTTGACCAATCCCCGTTAACGATCCGGGTGATGGATGAGGATGCGTGGAATGATGAGCGAGAGAAGTTAATGATTGAGCTCGTAAAACGAAATCGTAAGTTTGAACAATTGTACGGTTGCGGGATTTATACCGAATACGACCCGGATGCACCTGTGTTTCACTGGTATGGAACAAAAATGACGCCATTTAAATTGAAAATCAAGGAGATGAACTAGATGGATGTGGAAACGATGAAGATTGCGTCGAATATCTTTTTTACGTTATTAGACCAAAAAGTACTGACGGATGAGGATGAGCGTTTCAAGCAGTATTCTGAACCGGATGTCCGCTCAGCCGTTAACGTGATGGCAGACGAATCCAAGACCTATATTATTGAAACTCAAACAAAACTTCATCTCGTCACCAAACCTGATGGGTCCGTGTTTGCGACGCATTTTTCCCATTTGAAGTCTAAATATCCTGATGTTGAAAATAAGAAAAAATTCAACTTGATTTCGATGATTATTATGACGTATTTGGCCGAAATTGATCAGAGTGTGGCGTCTAAATGGAAGCGGAAGCGTGAAGGGATCACGTACTATGTCATCGAACAACAAGTGTCGAAGCTAATTCAGCAGTGGGAGCAAACATTGAATGAGAACCCTGAGTTTAGTAAGGAAAAAGGGATTGCGATGAATGAGATTATTACGCTATGGCATAATCTTGAGACTTTAGATGAACGTGATCAAAGACCGAATAGACGGACGCGAATCGGGATTATTATGACGGCAATGAAACTACTGAAGGATGAAGGACTCGTTCACATTACCGAAATGGAGGACATCCATCATATTTTTCCAAAAGATGAGTTGTTTGAACGAGTGGAATCGTATTATCAAAACCAGCGGAGATATCAAGAAGTGAAACAGTTAATATTGGAAGGAAGTGAGTAACATGCCTCGTATAAATCGAATTCGGATTGCAGGACTGTATTATAATTCAATGAAGAAAAAGTACGATGACTTAGTCTTCGATTTTAATGATGGTGAAGCGTCTGGTAACGGTTTGATTTCAATGATGAACGGTGGAGGAAAAGGTGTGTTACTTCAGACGGTATTCCAACTGTTTAAGCCGGGTACTTCATGGGGAGAAAAAGATAACCGTGTGTATCAGCAATTTTTCCATAATGAAAGGCGAACGTTTAAGCCTTATACATTTCATGTTGTAATCGAGTGGCTCCTGGATGGTGATGACGAGCGGTACTTGTTGACGGGCGTAGCGTGTTCGGCGAAAAAGGTCGTATCAGAGCATGAGGATGAGAATGACCATGAGATTAAGCCTGATTTTCTTTTTTATCAAAAGGAGTATGGGACCAATGAGGATTGGTTGAGTCAAATTAATTTGTATCAAAAAGGTGAAGGGGTTGAGATTGAGAACTTAAGGGCGAATTTGAGGGTGCTTGGACTTGATCCGTTTGTGGACCGTAAAAAGCATTATAAAATTTTAAAAAGTTACGGTGTTGACCGAAAAGATTTTGATACGCAGAAGAAAATTAATAAAGCTGAAGGTGGTGTCGGTAAGTTCTTTGAAGGCGCAGAGGATGATTATACGCTCTTTCGCAATAAAGTGATTCCGATTATTAGTGAGTCGATGGAGCAGCAGTCGTCTCAGACCCAGGACCTTGTTGAAATTTTTAAAAGTCAAGCGAGTATTGCGAAGAACCTGCCTGTGTTGTTGTCTCGCGAAGGGTCACATAAAGAGTTTTTGGAATTGATTAAGCCTGTTGAAGAAGCGGTTGATGCTGGAATTGAGCTACAACAGGACATCCGTCATCATATGCTTCGCGGAAATCGATTGTACAGTAGCTTGAGTCACTTGATTGAACGTCGAAGTGAGGATATTTCTGAGTTTCAACAAGAGATTGAGCAGGTACAAACGAAGATTAATGACTTATATTTTGAAAAAGACAATATTGAATATATACAACAGAAGAAAGAGTTAATCGAGCTAGAGCGCCAATTGCAAGAGCTGGAAGAGGAGAAAGAGGCCTTATCTCAATCTATTGACGATTTAGAAGCAAAAGAAAAGGATTTTAACATTCAGTTATTGTTATTAGATTGGAATGAGGTCAATCAAGTGGTTAAGTCGATTAAGGAGAGGATCGATCAGCTCGAGAGTAGCCAAGACATGCAAGATACGAAAGAAAGTATTCGTAAGCTTGAGGAGGACACCGCTCATGAGTGGGAGAAATCTCAGGTGTATTTGTCGGATACGGTGAACCGCTATGAAACGTTAATGCACCAATTCGAAGATCAGCTAGAGTCTTTGGAGAAAGATCGAAATCGTTTAAAAGATGAACGAGCGATTTTTTCTGTTAAAATTGATAATTTAGAAGAAGAAAGTCAGAAGTTTAAAGAGAAAGAAGATGAGATTTTAGAACAGTTTGGTGAGGCTGTTATATTTGATGTTGAATCAACCCTGACAGAAACGAAGCAGGACATAAGCAGTAAGCAAAAGGAGCAGTATACTTTAGAAGCCCAGCTTGAAGCGAGTCAGCAACAGCTTCATACGCTTGAGTTAAAGGAAAGAGAATTACAGACGGGTAAAAAGACGGATGAAGAAACGTTGAATCAATTGCAGGAAAAACTATCGCAACAGGAAGAAGCTGAGCGTCAGTTAAGGCAAAGGTTGGTTCCTTATGTTAAGGAAGACCTTTCCAGTGACGTACGGTCGTGGCTTGAGCGGGCGTTACGGTTAATCAAACAAGAAGAAACTCACATTCGTGAAGAGCTTGAGGCTAACCAGCGAAAGTTATGGCAAAAACAGATCAATCACTCGCTTAACCAAGAAGAGTTTTGGGTCGCCAATCAAGATTTGAAACTTGTGAAAGAGAAGCTTGAACAGGATATTGAGATTTATTACGGGACGGAGTTTTTACTAGATTTAAATGAAGCTGCCCGACGAAATGAGTTAGCACAACATCCGTTATTACCTTATGGACTCATCGTAGCGGACGAGAAAAGTTTAAGTCTCGTTAACGACGAATTAAATCAATTATTTGTTCAGTCACCAGTTCCGATTTTTATACGGGAGAAAATGAGTGAGCCTTCCACTACACAGTTTCATATTTTAAATGGAACGGGACACGAATTTGCGGTTGACCCAAAGCAGTACAAGGAATGGAAAGGTCAATTAACGGATGAAGTGGAGGAGATCCTAGCGTTAATTGAGGAACTGAAGGAGTCTAATCAGCATGTCGTTGAGCTATCTCAACAAACGCAGACAATGCTTGCTCAAGAGCTGAGTGGAGATATTCAAGAGGACGTTCAACGTGTTCAGTTGCGTGTAAATGATTACACTGAGCAGTTGAACAACATTGATGTTGAGAAGGGCCAGCTTGAGGACCGAATTGAGATCGCTAAAAGTTCGTTAAGTCAAATCGCTAAAACGATGGCAGAACTGGAAGAGCATGTTAAAGAGCTTGAAACTTATCAGAAAGAATTAGAGCAAGAGAACCAGCGACAGCAAGAGCTTGAAGCGAGTCGGTCTAAGTTGGATACCGTCAAGCAGTCAATACAGAAAAAGGATGAAGAAATTAAATCCTTAAGTAGTAGTCGTGAAAGCTGGAGTGACAGTTTTAGAGGATGGAAATTTGATTACGGAAAATTAGTTGATCGGCTAAAAGACATTGTGTCGGATGCGAGTATGCCTGAAAGTGTTGGTGCGAGTGATGATGTTGACGAGCCAAGGTTTGACTGGGAAGCGTATCGTAAGTTAGAAAATTTACGGAGTCAACACGATTATTTAAAACAGTCACTAGAAAATCAGGATAAAGAGTTGGCTGTACTAGAAGAAAAACGTCGCCATAAGCAGGAATCTCAGGGGAACATTGAGCAAGATTTAGGTAAGCTTGATGTGAATTGGAAATCACGAGATATCCCAAGCACTCCAAGAACTGTGATAGAGAAGCGTTTGGAAGAACATACGGTCAAATTGCATGAAAGTAAGTCGCGATTGTCTGACGTTGATGGCGATATAAAAGGTATTGTTGGCCAGCATTCAACAATGTCAAAACACCTCGAACAAATGAACGAGAAAATTGAAAAGGCTCATCATCGAGCACCTTATTTTGAAGCTGTCGATGTCGACCGCATGAGAATACACATCAACCAAGAGCTCCAAAAACACGATCAACAACAGCGCGAGTATCGGGACGAACTCGATCGTTATGAACGTGAGATTAGAGTGTATGAGACCAAACAAAATCAGCTGTTTGGGGCCGGTGTGACTGAGAACGATACGCCTTTTGAACAGAGTGAACTTGAATTGGTTCGAAAAGAAGAGTCGACGGTGGTTGAAGAGTGGATTAACAACAAACAACAATTTGATGGTCGACAAAATCATACACAAAATGATTTAGAACGGGAAGTCAATGAACTTAAACTAGAAGTTGAAGAGCGCGACTGGGATTTTCAGTTTAAGAATGATGTGATCAAAACTTTCAACCAGTTGAATCTAAGAGAGTATCAACATATTAAAGAGACGATTTCGAGAATGGTGAAGTTTTCGCGAAAAAGCTTAGATGACTTGAAGAAGGAAAAGGAGGATGCTGAAAAGGCTCAAGAATATTGGGCCAATCGTGCAGCATTAAAAGTCATCACGATTTCTGATCACATTAAAAAAATGGTCCAACAAATGAGGTTTAAGAATCAGGTAGCAGTGTTCCCATTAGTTCAGCTCAAGGAAGATATTTTGCCAAGAAAGCCAGAAGAGGTTCAGAGCTTATTACGGGAATATTTTATTGGTTCAATAAAAAAATTAAATCAAGAGTTCAAGGACCTAGACGAACGTAACCAAGAGTTGGTGAAGCGGATTCACGAGTATGTCAGTGACGAACAGATTATGCTCGTCGCCTTAAGGAATAGCTATCCCGAATTGGAAGTTTATAATATGCAGACTAGTAATGTCTTTACCTATGGCCGTCCGAGAAAGGAACACTACTCAACTTGGAGGACGATTAATAAAGGATCCGCGATGGAGTCAGACGGTAGCGGCGGCCAGAAGCTAGCTGCTCGAATGATCATCATGATGATGCTTCTATCGATGAAAAATGAGTCGGAACAACATTGGACACCGCTGTTCCTCGATAACCCATTTGGACAAGCAGCATCCGAGCACGTACTGGACCCAATCTTCAAAGTATCTGAAGAATTAAAGTTCCAGCTCATCATCGTGACACCACCAGAATTAGTGAAAACAGAAATCAGCCAGCGTTTTCCGGTGTACTATAAGCTTGACTTTAACAAAGTGCACGGGAAAGAGATTGTCACAGAAAAAGTGCAGTATAGTTATCGGATGTATAGTTAATAAAGGAGAGGCTGGGACAAAACAATTTTTAACCTAGAGAAAGACGAATATTAGGGTGCTTGTGACTCCTAATATTCGTCTTCATTTTTTTGCCATGTCAAAATGCTTCGCTTACCGCAGGCACGGCTTCAACTTCACCAAACTCACTCTTGTTCGTTTGGTGGGATTTTCAGCTCGTGCTGTTCCTGCAGGTGTCTCAGCATTTTGACAAGGCTAATAGCACTCAATGTTCGTTTTCTGATAAGCTACTTTTCTTTTGTCCCAGCCTCTAAACTGTAAAATTGCTTTTATGTATCTAACCATATATTATGTTTAAATGTTGATAATAAAATTCTGTAAATTTATAACAAAGGTAACTATTCGTACATATTTCTGAATATCAATTTTCTTATAAGGAGATATTGATTATAGGAGGTGTACGAATGAGGAAGAAGAAGGAGAGTGATAAGGTGACTGCTCCAACTATGAAGAGCTCTAAGAAAGAACGAATATTAGAACAAGCTAGAAATAAATTCCATGATAAAGATAGAAAGAAGAATTTGATTCAGGCAGGCGGATCATTATCAACTAAACAAGAATTTGATGTAGTAGAAATTTCTAAAAACATAAGGGGTAAAGAATAGAATGGCATTTCATCATGAGGATTATGGTAAAAATATCGTTACCCTAAAAGGGAACGATATTTTTTCTTAGATACAAATATAATTATTACATATTTATATAAAGAAGCTAAGTTCCATGAAGCTACGCTGTTGTTTATTAGATACTTAATTTATAAACAAGCAATATTATGTATTTCTGAAGTGGTGGTGATGGAAGCTCTAAATGTATTATCTAAAGAGATGTATGTAAGTGACATGTTAAGGCGGCCAGATAGTAAGAAACCAAATTATTATAGAAGTAGATGGAGTCAACATGTACTAAAAAAAGAGCCTGAGAATCTATCAAAATATCATGAAAAAGCTAGTGAGTTGTTGAGGCCTTTTATTGAAAATTGCATTATCGTTGAATCAGATGAGGAACAAATAAAAAGAGCGATTGAATTAAGTATTAGTGTTCCTGTTGGCTCAGCTGATGCACTGATCATTAGTACAAGTTTAGGTATTGGTGCTAATGGATTGTTGTCTTTGGATAGTGATATGGAGAAGGTAAATGACATAACAGTATACACCACAACTGTTGATAATTCTAACTTTGATGCTAAAAGTATGCTAGAAAAATTAGATGACGGTTTCGTAAGCTATCTAGTAGAGATAATGGGTGAAGCAGAATTTTATAATAAATATCCTGTTACACCATGAATAAGGAAAACCAGTCGAAATAAATTTAAATCCCGAATACAAAGGGTGTACTTTAAGCACCCGGCTGGCTTACTTTTTAAATCTAATATTATTCAATCCGTTTATCTTCTGTTTTAAAATTTGATGGCGAGCTATGAAAAAACGAACCCGCATCACGCGGATTCGCTCTTTTCCTATTAATATAGTAAATACTCTTCACGTACATCCATAAACTCATCTAGATCATCTTGCCACTGTGCTTCGATTTCCCCAACAGACTGTCCGTTTTCAATTGCTTCACGAACCCAGTCGTTACCGATTAGGTTATCGAAGAATGAAATGCCAGCGCTGTTTTCTGCGCGGAATTGAAAGTCTTCAGGATATAGGTCGTGAATTGCTTTGACGATATGCAATCCTGTTTTGACTGGTGCAAATGATTGCTTGTGCGTCACATGTATTTCAACACCGTGTGATAGGTCGCCTGCATGTTTTGAAAACATCGGCGTAAATGATGCGGCACGGAATGTGACGCCTGGAATGTTTTGCTCGTTTAAGTGTGTTGCTAGTTCGTCAGCGTCGATGAAAGGTGCACCGATTAGCTGGAATGGTTTCGTTGTACCGCGAGCTTCTGATACGTTTGTTCCTTCAATTAAAGCTGCGCCTGGATAAACAAGTGCTGTATCGTTTGTCGGCATGTTTGGTGATGGTAAAACGAACTCTAGACCTGTATCTTCATAATACATATTGCGCTTCCAACCGTTCATTTCAACCACCGTTAAGTCGGCGCCAATCTCAAATTCTTCATTAAATAGGTGAGCTAGTTCACCAACTGTCATCCCGTGGCGAAGCGGGATTTCGTAGTTTCCAACAAATGATTTATACTCTTCTTCTAAAACCGGACCTTCAACCTTTGTCCCACTAATTGGGTTCGGACGGTCTAGTACGATAAACTCAATGTCATTTTCCTGAGCGGCTTCCATCGCATAGGCCATTGTATAAATGTAAGTGTAGAAGCGCGTCCCTACATCTTGGATATCAAATAGAAGAACATCAATATCTTCTAACATTTCAGGCGTTGGCTTACGCGTTTGACCGTATAAGCTATAAACAGGTAAGCCTGTTTTTTCATCAATATAAAATTCAACATAATCCCCGGCCTGAGCATCCCCACGAACTCCGTGTTCAGGGCCATATAGTGCGGTTAGGTTTGTGTCAGGGTCGTTATGCAAGGTGTCGACAATGCTGTTAAGCTCCTGATCAACTCCAGTTGGGTTTGTAATGAGACCAACATTTTTACCATCGATTAAATCCTTTTGTTCATTTAAAAGGACGTCAACACCAAGTTCAAGTTTGTCCTTGCCATGACCTTTTCCATTACCGTTATCCGCTAGCACAACCGAGATTGACGTGAAGACTAGGACAAACGCCATTAAGGATATAAGCCATTTCTTCATTTGAAATTCCTCCTCAACCTTTTTTTATCAGCCAGGACGAGGCCTGGCTTGTTTTTCTAATAATTTAAACCATGACCAAACTCATAGAGGACATCGTCATTAATGCTCGGTATGGTTACTGGCAATGCTCCAGTAGGGTTATTTTCTCCAAAAATCGTATCAGCTGTAGCTTTGAAGCTTGCATCTCTAAATCCGTATTGCGCGATAAAGGCATCGATGTCTGGATAGGCACTGATGTCATAAGGGTTACGGATACCGACACCTATAACAGGGTTATCCGTTTCTTCCATAATTGTGTTAATCATGTGCATCTGAGGGTGATCCGGTGAACGGCTCGACACGTTGTAGGTGTACGACCCAGCAATCACCGCATCAGCATTACGGATTTGGTCAAGCTGTTCATCCGTAAGATTGCCTGATGTTTGAATGATGGTTGTCTGTTCATGATGTTCTTTAATCGCATCACCTAGGTCAGAAATGAATGAGTTTCCAACAACAACAATCTCATCCGTTTCAGCTGAAACAAGAGGGAGCACGTCGTCATTTTTTACTAAAGTAATAGATTTAGCTGCTGCTTCAGCTTCAACTGCTTTATGTTCATCAGATCCGACGACTTCAAGCGCCCGGTCGATTTTGTCCTGTATCGGTGCAGGGTTTTCTTCCTTAATAATGCCACGTTCAAGTTTAAGGGTTAAAATTCGCTCAACCGATGCTTCGACGCGTTCTTCGGTGATTTCACCTTCGTCGATCGCAGTCAACAGTCCGTTTCTTACTTCCTCTAAGCCAACTGGCATAAGCACAATATCAGAGCCAGCCTTAACTGAGCGAATAACTGCATCTACAGGTCCAAAGTGGTCTGTGATTGCGTTCATGTTAAGTGCGTCAGTCGTGATCACGCCTTCGTATCCCATTTCTTCACGCATAAGTTCTGTTAAAACTTTATGAGAAAGGGTCGCAGGAAGCGCGATTTCTTCACCGGTTTTTTGTGAAATCACTTTGGTATCATCAATCTTCGGGAATGTGACATGAGCTGTCATAATCATATCGATTCCCTCATCCATTGCTTGCTGGAATGGGTAAAGCTCGACTTCTTTCAAACGTTCTTTGTCATGCGGAACCTCAGGCAAACCAAGGTGCGAGTCCACGTCCGTATCACCGTGTCCAGGGAAGTGCTTCGCTGTTGCGGCAACTCCAGTTGATTGTAGACCTTTCGTGTAAGCAATCCCCATGTCAGCGACTAAGTCCGGATCCTCACCAAACGAACGAACGCCGATGACTGGGTTGTCCGGGTTATTGTTAACATCCAGAACAGGAGCGAAGTTCGTATTGATTCCGAGTGACTCAAGCTCTTCGCCAATGGCTTTTCCGACATTGTAGGCGACCTCTTCTGAGCGCGTCGCCCCAAGCGCCATATTACCTGGCATATCCGTACCTGACTGAAGGCGCGTCACGATGCCACCTTCTTGGTCAATCGTCATAAGAAGCCCGAATTTTTCAGCCGCCTCTTGATAGTCGTGGACGAGTTTCGTCGTTTGCTCAGTTGTGACAACATTTTCTCTAAATAAAATGACACCACCTAAATGATATTCTTTAACGAGCTGCTCGATCTCAGGTAATAGCTCGGTGACATTTTCACCGTTCCAATTACGGAAATCGGGCATAAGCATTTGACCGACTTTCTCTTCAATCGTAAGCGTCGATAGGGCGTGACTGATTACGTCATAACGCTCACCAGTTTCTTTGATGATGTTGACTTCTGACTCAGGCTTACTTTTCTTTGGATCGACCTTGTAGTCAACCGCAATTCGATCTTCAAATTCGCCATCTGTGACGCTGATGAATGTGCGTCCGCGCTGACCAGTTAGTTCAACCTCACCTTGGTCGTTGACAGTCGCCACATTTTTGTTGGATGAGGACCATTCTAAGTCAGAAGCCATCGTGAAATGGCCTTCTTCATATAGGTTAAGCGCGTTGAACTGAATGTTTTCAGTGTCAGGCTCAACTTCAGGAACATTTTGCAGGATAACGAGATCCTTTTTTGAATGCTCCTCAGCTGAAGCGGTCTGATTTGGAGTCATGATTAGGAGCTGCGAGACGATGAGCATAAACGTTAACGTCATCATCATTAATTTTTTAATCATAAAAACACCGCCTTTGATCGATTTGGTGAAACAGGCCGTATATTTTGATAAACGGACGGACCGTAATTTTATTTGAGAACCTGCAGGTAAAACAGATTAACTTGCAGATAAAGTTAAGAAACCTGCAGGTAAATTAAGAAAACTTGTCGATAAATCAAGAAAACTTGCCGATAAATCGGAAAAACCTGACGATAAATCAAGAAAACTTGCCGATAAATCAGAAAAACTTACCGATACCTACATCTTAGTAACCTCGTTTAGTCCAGCCCTCTAGCTCAGGCTCAAGGACGTTTCCATCAGGTGTTTCAATCATAACTTCATTGACATACCAACCGCGGTGGTTGACGGATCCGTCTGTATCATAATTGAAGCGGATGTACTGAGTGTCTTCAGGGAGTTCAACAGATTGTTGCTCCCATTCGATACTGCTGCCAGTGAACGATTCAAGCTGAGTCCATTCTTCGCCATCACTAGAGAATTCAACATAGCCGAAGTCGTAGTCAGTCTCAATTTTGTGCCACGTTTTAAATGACAGAAGTGACCCTGCTGGTGCGTCTACCTCTGTTGTTAGAGTGCGATTAAGTTGATCGCCATAACCTGAGAACCAGGCTTCACCGTCTGGAATCGATACTGGGATTGAGTCCGCAACTTGTCTTGCGAGTGCTCGTCTTGCAACATTTGTTGAGACGGTGTTACGTGTTGGGTGAACGCGGTTTGTAAGTAAAATGGCAATGGTGTCATTGTTTTGGTTAATCGCAATCGATGTGCCGGTGTAACCTGTATGTCCTAGAGTATTTCCTTCCGATAGGGCATCCATGTACCAGCCTTGGCCTAACTCCCATCCAAGTCCATGATCGTTACCAGGAAATTGAGGGATTTGATTTTCAACTAAGAGCTTAACTGTATTCTCCTGAAGAATTTGCTTGCCTCCATAACGTCCGTCGTTTAAGAACATATGAGCAAGTTTTCCAAGGTCGGAAGCTGTTGAAAATACTCCCGCATGACCAGCAACGCCATCAAGTGACCAGGCGTTCTCATCATGAACCTCGCCCCATACAATGCCGCGGTCAATATAAGGCTGATATTCCGTCGCCGCGATTCTTGGCTTCAATGACTCTGGAGGATTGTACATCGTATCCTCCATGCCTAGTGGGTCGGTTAAGTTTTCTTTTACGAACTCATCCAAACCTTGACCTGATAGGCGTTCGACTAACACCCCGAGCGTAATCATATTTAAATCGCTATACGTATACGACTCACCAGGATCATCCGATAGAGGGTATTCAAGCACAATTTGAATTCGGTCCTCACGAGAATCGCCTTGTGTGTACAGAGGAATCCACGCCGGGAAACCTGATGTGTGGGTCATGAGCTGGCGGATGGTGATGTCTTCCTTACCGTTTTCCGCAAACTCAGGTAAATGCTGAGCGACAGAGTCGTCCAATTCAAAATAACCATCTTCATAAAGCTTCATGGCTGCAGTAGTTGTGAAAATTTTACTAATGGAAGCAAGGTCAAAGATCGTGTCTTTTTCCATTCCAATGGGATTATTTACCTCTGTGAAATCATCATCCGTGTATTGGTAAGCGTAACCGTAAGCCTCATGCTTCACGATATGCCCGCGCCTTGCGACAAAAGCAACCGCACCTGGCATAACTTGATCTTCAATCATGCCTTCCATAATAGGGTCCAGTTCATTTAAAGGCTTCTCAACCATCCCAGCACCAGTCGCGGATCCCGGATGCAGGACAGGTGACGTTGGTCCAGGCTCATCCCACGTGAAGTTTGGGTGAACAACCTGAGTACGTTTCTTATGGTCTCGATCCTCCATGGTCGGTGATCTGTCCTCCGCAAACGTGTCAATGGTTGATGGGATGAAAAGGGTAGTCCCTAGTATAGTTGCGAGTGCATACGAAATGGTTTTATGACGTCTACTCATTAAATACCTCCTTAAAATGATAGATTTATAGAATCTTAGGTGAAGTTAGAGAAGTCTATTGAGGGGATTTGAAGCGCTTACATAATGGATTAAAAAAATATTTCACCACCTTTGTATCAAAAGTGAAATATAAATTCAGAATTAATTTAACATTAGGAAAATTTGTTGTCAAATGGAGAAAAAACGCGTGGCAACAGTCTTTTGACCTAATAAAAATGTCAATTATTAATAGAAAAAGACGAAAATTTAGGACAAAATGTGTAGTTTTGGGGAAGGGGAATAAGGAATATTAAATCTGTTTAGTGCTAAAGTGATATTTTTTAAAAAATAAAAAGCTGCCCAACATATTGGACAGCTAAGCGACTCATATATTGATTACCTCACACCAATTCCCAGTAACATATATCGTTTCCAATCTATATTTTCTGGATGCATGAAATACCACGTTAAAGCAGGTAAATCTAAGGCTGTTATAAAAGTTGTGTCGTCTCGGAATCGTTCTTCTGGATCGTATGCCACGGCATCTCCAGCTTGAGCGCCTTCAACGATTTCGACCCACTGATGCTCTTGAATGCCGGTAGTTACAACTGCATTGATTAATGTTCCATCCTCAGTCATTTTCCAAATCGTTCCGTCAAAAATTTTATCTTGCTCTAATGCGATGGCATCGAGGGATTCTTTTAAAGTAATGTCTAGTCCAACATGGTAACCTGGCTTGAGAATCCCTTCTTGAAACTCGCCATCAAATGTGACGTTGATAGGGTAATGACTTGAATCTTCTAACTGATTTTCTTCAGGTACGTCACTAACATACGTGACAGCTCCTGGTAAATCTCCAAGCTCCGTATCAGTCATCACTTCAGTAACCATTTCTTCCTCGACCAATTGGCGTTGTTCCTCAGTCAGTTCACCATAAGCGTGAAGCTCCTCACTACTGATTGTCATGAGTGGATCATCTAGTGAAACGGATAGTTGGCTAATGATACCTGCTGACGGGCTTTCAACCGTAATCGTATCACCCGTTGACTCGAGGTCGGACATTTGATTCTCTAAACTACTTAACTGAGCTTCTTTTTCAGCAAGTTCAGATGTTTTCTGTAACACAAATTGTTGCTTTTGATACTCCGTTTCTAGCTGTCCTTCAACAGGTATACTTAACTCATCCTCACCATCATTTAACGAAATTTCTATCGTATCATCTTGAAGTGGGAAGCCATAACTATCAATCTCAGTAATGATTGACTCAAGTGCGTTAATCTCATCTTCCAGTCGATCAATTTCATTCGTTAGTGTACGGAAAGTCTGATTGTAGTCGGTCACCGCATAGGTATAAAGCGGATCGCCAACTTCAACTGCGTCACCTTTTTCTACCATAAAAGATTGAAAGTTTCCTTGCTGCTTATCAAAATAAATACGATTCTCTTCAACATGGGTCAGGACTCCATTTTGAACGAGGTTCTCACGCAGGTCCATCACACGCGTTTCTGTCCATTCATCCACATATGTAATCCGGTCGACTTTTTCACCATCATCCAAATAAACTAATATAAAATTCATTGCTAAGAATAAAAGTAAGATGATTAAGATTCGCTTTTTCTTCATTCGTTCAACCACCCTGCGATTAATTGTTCATCATATATGCTTAAGGTTGCGACGATGCTGTAGGCGATGACATGCCAAAGGATGACGATTGCCCAGACTTTCCATCGTTTCATAGATGATAGATTTGAAATGAATTTTGCTTGGAAAATGATAATCCATAGTTGAATGACTGATAGTGCTCCTAAGAAATAAATGAACCATTCGATTTCTGTGATGTAGGATGTGATGATGCCGAGTGAAAATGGCGATACATACCAATCAAGACCTAAATATACAAAAAGTGGAATCCACAGCAACCGTTCAAATAACATCATAGCCAGAACCACTTGTTGCATGATGACGAGCTTTTTGTAACGAATTTTTGTAAACAGGTAAAAATAATAGCTTGTTAGATACAAGATTAGTGCGGCGATGAGAATCGCAAATAACGCGCGTCCTGCTATAAACCAAAGCTTTAAAGCATTATATGCGCCCTCTGAAACGGAGGTAAGCTCTCTAGAGATTGGGTTCGTCCCCATGCCGAGCCATGCCATCCAGATGTATATGATAATCGTTGCTAAGTAAAGGAAAAGGCTCGTCTTCCAAACTTTTAAAATGTCTTCAGCTTTTTTTACACGAAAAATTTGATTATCTAGATTTGTGAAAAACCGGTAGAGATAATTCTGCATCTATTTCATCCTTTAATTATGTACTTGTCTATTATTGTAGAATAAGTGGAAGGAATTTACTATAATTTATAGATTATTTTTAATATTTTGGTAGAAAAGAAGGAGAGGAAGTCGAAGAGACCCGTTTCAATCAAACGTTTGTTTAAATAAAAAAGCCCATGACAACCATATCATGGGCTTTGAAACTAGTTAATTCCTTTACGGCTGTGCTCATCTTTGTAATAAGACCCGTTCGTTCTTTCATCGATTTTCTCAACTAAACTATGTATCTTTTTAATTTCTTCTTTAAGGATTTCCTTATTTTGTTCATATCTCGGCTTAAGTGTGGCGATCTCTTCTTCAATATCTTCTCTGTCTTCATCTTCTGCGTTTTCATATTGTTTCTCTAAAGATTGAAGCTGTCGTTCAAGCCTTTTGAAAATGTTTTGAGGTCGACTTGAGTACTCTTCGGCTAATTCGATTAATTGCTCTTTTTCCTCTTCTGTTGCATCCAATAATGCAAGGCGCCGTTGTACAGCCAATGTAATACCTTCACCAGATGGTAGGACATATCCAAGTTCATCCTCACAATCACAAAGCATACTATCTACAATTACATGTAATTCATACGCAGCACGCTCGCTAGTAGTTACGTCAGACTTGTAAAACCGTTCAATTAAATCCTCGTGATTACCCGCTTGGGTACTGATAATCCCGTAGCCAACCCCTATTAATAACACGATGCTTATGGTGATGATCCACTTACGCATATTATAAACCCTCCCCCAAAACTGAAGCACTTTCTAGTCATATTTTACCTAGTAGGGAATGTCAATTCAATAATAATTGGAAAATTTATTACATTTATATTACTTGAATATTTCACATTGAATACAACATTGGTCTAATTGTCATGTCAGAAAATGACTTTCATTTTAGTAGCTATAAAATTAGAGTTTATACATTTGTTCTCCATAATATGGTAAAATATAAGTAGAGGAAATGGAGGGGTTATGATTTGAAAACAATCATGAAATGGTTTGTTGGGTTCATTGTTGTGTTGGGAATCGGAATTGGTATTTTCTTTGGTGTTGGAGCCATTATGGATCAACAAGTAGCTAAAGATGAGCAAGCTGAAGCTGAACCAAAAACCGATCCAGCTGAAGGAGAAGAGGAAGAACGTGTCCGTGAGCTGTCAGAGGAGAAGTTTGAGAACAGTGAAGATGATGCTAGCCTTAACCCATTCGGTGATCCTTATTCATCAGATGACATGAGTGACTCCCGTGTGCAAGAATATATTCATAAAATGTCCCACCAGAAGGTTCAAGCTTCTGAGAAGTGGGGATTTTACCGTATCACGGATGAACGAATTGCTTGGTTGCAAGAAAGTTTAGATGCGAGTGAAGAGAGTTTGAAACATTATAATCTCTATAAATCTATTCTCGATCGGTGGGCAGCGGGTGACTTTTCACGTGCTGATGAAGACCATAATGCGATTTGGAAACTTCAGGGTGGAACAATAGGTCGAGCGACTGGAATCTTAAGCGCAGAGGAAGAGAGAGCTTATATAAATAGTGCTAAAGAAAATTAAAACTGGTCTTAATCATTTTTGAATTTCAGGAAAATTTTCTTAAAAAATTTGAAAAATTTAACTTTTAATAGTATAATATGCTCATTAATGTTGATTGGAGGTGTACATAATATGCATGGAATTTTAGAGAATGGTGCAGGATTACAAAAGAAAGTAAAAATCGGCTTTAGTTGGACAACTTTTTTCTTTGGTTTTTTCCCCGCTTTATTTAGAGGAGATTTAAAATGGGCGGCAATCATGTTTATCTCGATGACTGCGATTGGTTCCTTTACATTAGGGGTTGGAGCATGGATTTTAGGTATTATTTTTGCATTCGTATATAACAAGCTCTACATAAAAGACCTAATTGAAAAAGGTTACCAACCTGCAAATGAACAAACTAGACAAGAGCTAGTAAATAGAGGTATTATCACACCAACTGTACAGTCAGAAACTGCATAACACAATTTAGAAAGGTTGATTTTAATCGACCTTTCTTTTTTATGTTAATTAGATTGTGCCGACTACTTTACTTGTCTATAAATGCGTTGTATATTCAATTAAAGAAATTATGTACAGGAGGATTCTTTGTGGACAAGAATGAGCTAGAACTTGAACAGAATAAAAAGCATTATTCTGATAAAAAACTGAAACATAAATTAGGAAAAGTAGCTAAGAAGGCTGGTGTTTCAGTTGTTTATGCAGTTTTGCTACTATATTATACCTTACAAAAACCTGAGGTGCCTAATAAGGTGAGAGCAAGTATTGTGGGCGCATTAGGGTATTTTATTCTACCAATAGATTTGCTACCGGATACGTTTGTTGGGATTGGTTATGTCGATGATTTAACGATCTTAGTTACGGCTTTATATCAGGCGACTTCTTATATTGATGATGAGGTAAAAAGCAAGGCGCGTGAGAAAGTAGAAGCGTGGTTCGGCGAGGATGTCGATACGTCGGAGATTGATGGGAAGATTGAGTAGGTGAGAGCAGTCCAATAATTTGGACTGCTTTCATTATTGAATTAGGATTGATTCATTTGTTAAAGTAATAGAATCAACTTAGAAATCAGGTGTAATCATGGTTAAGATTTATATTTTGTTATTACTCGTTATGCTGATGTGGGGGCTGAACGTATCGGCGTTAAAAGTGTTAGTCGATGCGATTGATCCGATGTTGCTTACATCATTCAGAGTTATGACGGCAGGGATAGCGGTACTTATTGCTTGTGCTTTTATGGGCATTTTAAGATGGCCGTTGAAGCATGAGTGGTTAATTATTTTCGGACTTTCAATTTTTAATGTTATTTTGCACCATATTTTTATTGCAGTCGGGCTTGAGATGACGACTGGAGTTAACGCAAGTCTTATCTTAGGGTTGACTCCTCTTGTCACGATGATGATGGCTGTTGTGTTATTGCGTCAAAAAGTTTCAAGGCTACGTGTGGTTGGATTTTTCTTAGGTTTTCTTGGAGTTGTGGTTGCGAATGTCTCTGGTGCTGGAGGGCTTGGTGCCGTGTCACTGGGCGATTTCGTGGTGTTCCTTGGAATTTTAGTGCAAGGATTTAGTTTTGTGATGATCAGTAAGCTGAAACCGACATTTGATCCACGCCTTGCAACTGGCTTTATGATGGTGATTGGGTCAGTGTTTATCTTTATTATTAGCCAAGGGTTCGGCTCAGATGTAGCAGAGATCACGCTTTTACTAGATTGGAAACTTGCTTTCGTATTCTTGTTTAGCGCGCTTCTAGCAACTGCATACGGACATATGACGTATAACTTTGCGATTAAAAAAGTCGGACCAGCCGAAACGGCGATTTTCATTAACTTGAATACATTGTTTGCGATTTTAGGTTCCGCGATTTTCTTAAATGAAGTCATTACACTTAGTCATATAGGTGGTTTTATCTTGATATTAATTGGAGTATTTTTCGGTACCGGTGCGTTGGAGTATTTATTATTGAAAAGAAGAAAAGGTCAAACAAACGTTTGATTGAATCGGAACTGGTCGATTTTAATCGATCAGTTTTTTTAGTGTTCGACAGAAAAGAACTGGTCATGGTCTTTTAAAACCTCTCATAGATTTATTACAGGTGATGTGGCTATGAAGGGTTATATATTTGATTTGGACGGGACTGTGTATCTTGATGATGAACCGATTAAAGGTGCAGTTGAGGCTATAAACAAGTTAAAGTCGCGTGGAAATCGAGTAGTTTTTCTAACGAATAAGTCAATTGCTCGTCGGACGGATTATGTTCGAAAGCTAAATAGTATGGGGATACTTTGCACCATTAATGAAGTAGTGAATTCTAACTTTATTACGGCAAGGTTTCTTAAAAGTAAGCTTAAGAGTCACGAAGCAGTATTTGTTATAGGTGAACGGCCGCTGTATGAAGAGTTAGATGAACTAGGCATTCAAATGACTGATAATCCACTAAGTGCTGCTTTTGTTGTGGTGGGGTGGGACCGTCAATTTAATTACGAAAAACTATCACAAGCATTTATTGCATATCAAAATGGTGCTAAAATTATCGCGACGAATCCAGACCGAACGTGCCCAACGATGGATGGAATGATTCCTGATTGCGGGGCGATGATTGGTGCAATTGAGGGTGCAACGGGTAAGCCAGTTGATTTCATAACAGGGAAACCTTCTAAACTTATGATAGAATACGTCGTTAATGATATTTTTAACATAAAACCAAATAAGTGTTATATGATTGGCGATCGGCTTGAAACAGATATAGTGATGGCCGATGATTATGGGGTTAATAGCGTACTTGTTTTAACAGGAATTACAAAGCGCACTGAGATGACGAAAAATGATATTCAACCGACGTTTATTTTAAATAGTGTTGCTGAACTTGATTTAATAGAGTCCTAATGTCTAGGGCTCTATTTTTTTGTAAATAAAATAGGGACTCACCTCATATAGTTTAATGAAGCTTGTATATGAATGAAGTGATGCCGGAGGGCGTTATTGAGTGGGGGACTGCAATTTTAGTCACTTCATCAGTCCCACTACTACACGCTACCATTATAATGCCTAGTAATAACACAACACCCATTTTAATGACAAGTGAGACTGGTACGGAGATTATTCTAGTCACGATTACAGCTTTAATTGGAGTGTATTTACTTGCTGCAGCTGCACAAGGTTGGTTCTTTAAGACGTTTGCGAGCTGGCCAGTACGTGGTATGCTATTTGTAGCAGCACTGTTACTCATTTACGTCAACTACACACTGGATTTCGTCGCACTAGTCTTAGTTGCCATAGCTGTATTCATTCAGTGGAAAAAAGGTAAAGATACAACTCAAGAACAAGCTGCCTAACTTAATGTTGAGGGAAGTTGGGATTAAATGATTGAATTTGAACACCAGACATTGTCACAAAAAATCGCCGATAGCTTAACGACACGAGTTGTTGAAGGTGATTTGGAACCAGGTATGAAATTGACCGAGGTTAGTTTAGTTGAAGAGTACGGAACGAGTCGAGCACCGATTCGTGAGGCTCTCTATATTTTAGAAAAAAGTGGCGTCGTAGAACGAATACCAAGAAAAGGTGTATTTGTTAAGCGTTACTCTAAGGTCGAGGTTAGAGAGATTTATGATGTTGCCTATCGTCTAACAGAAATAGCTTTACAAAAGTCCGTCGAGTGTCGGACACCTGAAGATCTTGATGAGTTAAAACATTACGTAAACGACATGGAACAAGCGTTGGAAGTTCAGGACCGAAAACGAATTTATTTGTTAGTTTTAGAAGTTCATGAAAAATTGTTTCAGTTGTCGAAAAATAGTATTTTAATAGATTTATATGAAACGTTTAGTCCGAAGTGGACGACGTTTAGATTCATTACCCTATCCCATTCAAATAGCTTGAATCGGACAGTTCATGAATATCGTGAAGTGCTCCGTGGCTTAGAGGAGAGAGATTTATCTAGAGCCGTTCAAGCGATGCGTGAGAAGGAAGAAAGGGTTTTGAGGATACTAGATCGAATATTAGATTAACAGAAAGTCGCAAGTTAATGCTTGCGGCTTTTTGTGCGATGGGCAGTTATTTAATTCATGACCTTCTGGTCATGGATAACATTTCGAAACAGGACAGAGACGACACTGCGATGTAACGACTGGGAGAATGCGTAGAAATGTTTTCCAGATGGTGA
>NZ_JBQQCO010000018.1:0-68790 GCF_052246295.1 Piscibacillus sp. B03
ATTCTCGAAATTTCTCTATTTCTTTCAGGACAATTGGACGCACTCGTCCCCCATATTTGTTAACGAATCGATCCCAATGATTATGTTTATCAAAAAATATGCGTCTTAGAATATTATCCATACTAAATAAATACCACAGAACAGCGTTCTATGGCACAATTTTTATACTTTCTTATCTTTTTAAAAAGACCGACAACGCATTCATTTTAGCAAACAAACAACAATAGATGTACTCTATGAAGAGGAACAAAATCACTTCATAGAATTACCTGAAAATGACTACCCGGTATTTAAGGAAAAGTGGGTTCGGGCAAATAAATATGGTGAAGTCATGATTGATCAGGTTAAAGTGCATATACCTAAAAGCTATAATTTTGGTCAAATTCGTTTAGTTTTATACTGGGATTCATTTAAAGTTGTTTCTCCTAACGGAGAATTACTGCATGAAGACTTTAGACCTTATATGCATAACGAAAGAAACATCCCTTGGAAGTCAATATTATATTCGTGGTTAAATAAACCAAGGGTTGTCACCTACTCACGTTATAAACCGTATTTACCAACACGTATTTATGAATATATTCGAATTGAAAATATGGAACTGAGGAAAGATCGTATTCGTTGGCTTATTCAGTATTTAACGTGGTACGACATGAATCAAATAAATGAATTATTTTATGAACTAGTTGAGGAGCAATCTTCTTCTGAAATACAAGATCATCCCTATAATGTAAATTGGTCAATGTACGATCAGTTACAATCGCATGTTAATCAAGGGGGTGAGTAAACATGAATATAGATATCAAAGATATGTGTAAAACTTTAAGGTTAGCTTATGTAGCAGAAATTTACGATACTATCCCGTTTGAAAATAAGGAACAGTACCTAAAAGCATTATTTGATAAAGAGTTTGAACTACGGGAAGAAGCTAGAGCTGATCGGTTATTAAAGAAAGCGAAGTTTTTATATTCAAAAGAGCTGAATACCTACCAGTGGGGAAGTCATGTTCATTTACCACCCCACTTGGAAAAAGAAGAATTACTAGCTCTAAATTTCATCAACCGTTTTGAGAATGTCATATTAACAGGTGCACCTGGTACTGGAAATTATCGAAAGTTTTTGTTTATGAAAAGAAATAAGTGTATATCACTAATTCATCGAAAATATATGTTTATTTCTTTCCATAAACCACCATACTAGATTTATTAATCTAGGAGGTGTTAAATGGAAAATCGAATTCGCATTGAAGAACTAGTTTCAAAAGTATTGACTGAATTAGAAAGGCTAAATTATGCATACAATATAAATGTCAAGTTAATTATGTACAGTTTTGACTGTTTAAGAATGTACAATTTTAATCATTTTCTTTATCCAAATGATCTTTGATTCTGTAAGAATCACCTATGATATTTACCACAGTGGCGTGGTGTAAAACTCGATCTAAAATGGCATTAGCGAGTTTGGAATCTTGAAAGACCTCATCCCACTGCTTGAAATTAACATTGGTGGTCAATATGGTGCTTTTCTTCTCGTACCTCATATCAATGAGCTGGAAGAAGAGTTTGGCATCTTCTTGATCAATAGGAAGGTACCCTATCTCATCAATAATTAATAGTTTATATTTCCTGTAATGTTTTAAGCGAGCTTCCAATCTATTCTCTGCCCGTGCTTTTTTTAGGTGCTGAATGAGTTCATGACATTTGATGAAATAAGTACTATTACGATTCTTAGCTGCAGCTATTCCAATCGATGTCGCCAAATGTGTTTTACCAACTCCACTTGGTCCTAGAAAAACAATGTTTTCTTTATCTTCGATAAATCGTAATGTAGTAAAGTCTAGTATCTGTTGTTTATTAACCGACGGTTGAAACTCAAAGTCAAAATCCTTCACCTCCTTCAAGTGAGGAAAAGCTGCGACTTTGACCATGGAACGAACCATATTTTGTTCACGTCAATCTATTTCATGGTTTGTCCACTTAACGAGCGTTTCGACAAAAGATTGTTGGTTAGATACTGCTGTATCAATAATATCATCAAGATGTTCATGCATTTGTTTTAGCTTCAAATATTCGAGATTTTTAATGAGTTGCTGGTAACTACTATTCATCTTTATAGACCTCCCCAATAGCCTCTAAATTTCTTTTGGACCAATCATCCGTATCAATATCTTCATGCGTATTCATAGATAAAACCTTTTCGTAATGTGATGGATCATAATTCAGTTTCATTTGACTAATGGGATGTCTAGCGATTAAGGCCGTGTTATAATGAACATGTATATGGTTATCATAAATTTGTAAACCAACGGTTTTTCCTTTGTATTCAGGTGGGACTGAATACTGGTTACTCTGATAAGTAATCATACTTGATGGATTAACCTTTACAAGTTTATGAACGATTTTATATGAATCTCTTATAGACTTCCTGGGTAGGGGCTGTAAGAGATTCTTTTCTTGTTTAAAAGCCAATATTGGAATTTTTCCTGTCCCTTGGTGGTAGCTATGATTAGCACGTTCATTTAAGGATTGTACAAATTCATGTAATTCTTCATAGTTCAACTGACCTTGATAAGCATGAATTTCATCCAATAATTTCATAACATTTTCGGCTTTTCCTTTCGTTTGAGGTTTACCTGCCTCACAGGGTTTAATGATGAATCCGAAATCCTTTGAAAAATGATCAAAACGCTCGTTGACCACGCCCTTTGAATAAGATGTTCTCGGATGATCCATAACAGTTTTCATGTTATCTGTTAGTAGTATTTTAGGTACACCACCCAATGATTCAAAGGTTTCTGTTAGAAAAGACATGAGGACACTTTGTGATTTAGAAAGCGTCAGGTAAAAAGCTTTGAACCGAGAATGTGATAATAATAAAACCGCAACGTTCACATAGATAATTTCTCCATCCCGCGTGATGTACTTAATATTTTCTTTCCAATCAAATTGAGCTTGTTCTCCAGGTGGGGTTTCAAATCTCAACACCGGTTTAGCTGAAGGTGTTCGTTTTCCGTCGGAAAAATAAGATTGAAACTCGGGTTTACTAGATATATAACTTCTAAAACGAGATTGTGAGCAATCTAATCCATGATTATCTGTTAAGTACTGCCACAACACCCTCTTATAATAAAAGACTTGCGGTGAATCTTTTGAAAGAAGAAGGGAAATAGTGCCGTAATAATCGTCTATTTTAGATTTTCGACTTCTGGACTGATTAGGTACATATCCATTCAAATACTTATCAACTGTTCGTCGATCGACATTGAGTTGCCGTGCTAGTTCACTCTTATTAATTTTCATCCCAAGACTCTCCATCATTAGTTTATATTTGGATAAGTCTGTTAGACTATCCACTTGAAAATCAGTTGTTAAATTAATCGATAAATGCATTCTCCTCACCTCAAATTAAGTATGCATTTATCGATCAGAGTTGTACATTCTTAAATGATCATTTATGTACATTTATAAACTAGCATTTATACATACAACACTGTTTGTGGTTATCGTGCATTTTACAAAAGAGTGATTGCATTTGCAAAGGAGCGTAATGAAATCTATTTTTCAGAAGTGTTAGGAAGAGACTTTTTAAGTGAAAAGTATAACTGCACAATTGACTACTATAAGGAAGTCATGCCTAAAGGTCTAAAAGGGCCTATTAGAAGGATAAAAGTTTTGGGTGATTACCAACTTCATCGTGTGATAATCCGAAGGATTGTAAAAAAATCAGGATATATTAAGCCAGAACAGTTTAAAGCTGAACTTACTGCTTATGAAAGGGAATGTGAAAATAACGAGTACTCCAAAAGAGGCCTACGTACACGTATGCAACGTTTGTTTTTCTTTATTGATTACCTTGATAATAGAAATGTCCAGAATTCAAATGAAATTACTGCAGAGATGATTTCTGATTATGTAAAAACGATTTACAGATATCATGAAAAAAGTATTGCATCCATCTTAACAACGCTAAGGGTCTATTTAAGATTCCTCTATCTTAATCAATATACGAGTGAAGATTTATCGATAATTACCAGTCCCTGGCGGTCCTAATAGAATTAGGTTATACAACTGGTCAATCCAATTAAGTTCAATCAGTTGATTAAATTGGCGTTTACTTAAGGAAGGCTGTTCCTCTAGATTAAAGTCCTGTAATATTTTATGAAAAGGGAATGAAGCCCATTTCATACGTCTTTCTACCAACTTTTCTTCTCGACGTGTTTGCTCATAGTTCATGATTTCTAATAAAAATGCCTGATATGATAAGTTTTGAGTTTCTGCTTTTGTTAGAAATTCTGATAACTCGTTGGCAGCTTCAGTCAAACGTAGCGATTTCAATAAATCTTGTAGTCCCGTTGAATTCTTCATATTAATTACCCTCCAATATATTGAGATAGTCATTGACGTTTCTCTGAGATGGTTTGGCTCGGAGGATATCTAATTGATCTGATTGTATCGGTTGAACAATGTGATCATGGTGAGTTGAAGATTGTTCAGGAACTAATCGCTCACGTTTGACATGTTCAATCATATCTTTGAATTCGCCCGCACTAAACAACTTCATACCTAAACAGGCGTTTAATGCTTCTTGTAATACATGCTCATTATTTTGCTCACATTGTTTAGAAATCATTTGTAATTGATCTCTCATATAACGTGGAAACACTTTTCGTATTTCTGATAAATAGGTGAATGCCTTTGAAGAATCTTTAAACTTTTCCGAAACAGTCGTTATAAAAGCATCTATACCTTTAGATCGGTCCCTAGTGTGAGTTCGATCTTGTATTAACTTACCTCGACTATTTGAAATCTGATGTTTGCCTAATAATTCACCTGTCTCTTGATGAATAATGGTTAGTTGATCTTCTTTGATATACAAATGGACTTCTGTACCGTATGGACTGAAAGTTCCAAGAGGAACACTATACCTATTGGCTTTATAAAGGATAGTATTGTCCTTACGGACGACTCTTGGTATACTTGAAATATCGTTGTTATGTTCAGTGTTGGTCGCACTGAATGATCTAAAGATCGGTCGTAAATGTTCTTTTTCTATGTTGAACATTTCGGTCGGTCTTTTTTTCGTGATATTATGAATTTTGCCGTTCCCTGTGCGATCCAACCATGCCACAGCTTGTTCATTCCATGAATCAATGTTCGTAAACACTCTGTGTTTGGCAAAGTTTTTCTTAATGAATCCAACCACATTCTCGATTTTCCCTTTGCTTTCAGGATCTGCTTTTCTACATACGTGTAGCTTAAATCTCATCTCTTTACGATAAGCTTCAAATGCTGAGGTTAATATTAAATCGCCACGATTTTCACTGACCACAATTAAGTTATCTTGATCATACACAATTTCATAAGGGATACCCCCAAAGTATTGGAATGCCCGATTATGAGACTCAATTAAATCCTTCGTGGTAAAAGGTCGATCTAACCACTCCATATATTTATACCGTGAATGAGATAGCAGCATGGCGACAAAGTACATTTTGACACCTTTGCCGTGTTCATCTTTTTGAATAGTTTCACCAAAATCTAGTTGAGCTTGTTGTCCCATAGGTGTTTCTGGAACAGCCTCATATTGCCTGTGTGTTTTTTCCTTAGGAATGTTATATTCGCCACGTAAAGCACCGACATAACTACGAACGGTACTCTCACCGATTTGAAAATTAGGATACCTTTCGGTCAACCAATCAAAAACTTGAGCAGCTGATAGATCATGATGTTCTCTTAACCAGGAAAGAATTAAATCTTTATGTATATCAAGTTTTTTCTTTCTGCGTTGAGTTGAGGCAACCCATAAAGCCATTTCTTCTGGTGATTTCTCTAAATAGTTATATAACGTTCCCCTTGAAATACCTAGCTTGTCTGCCGTTTTTGTTTTACTAAACCCTTGTTCTAATAATTGTTGAATCTTAATGTACACTTCCCACTTTTCCACCTTTCGCACCTCCAGCAAAGTAAATGAACTCTAAAAATCTATCATATACTTTTCCGAAGGAAATTTGGTAAAAAAGTGTTCAATTTTATCTAGCGAAAACTGTATAATTTAGTTTAGCAGTTACAATTTGGTGAGATAAGAGTTATGACCAATGTTAGGTGCAAGGAAATCCTCACATTTTTTTCATGTAATGTTTTTGTATGTAATTCAATAAATTAACAACAATAATCCCTAAAAATAAAGTTATCAATGATTCAATTAACATTTTGTTAGTTAATATTCTTTCTAAATTGTTAAATATAGCAATTATAGAACCACTAACTAAACCGAACATTGCTAAGTATATTTCTAAAGGGTATTTATTTAATAAATACTTCACTAATTTACTAGTGATAACCACCCCTAATAAAATACCGCATCCTATAGATAAAGTTATAGGTAAAAATAAATTTATTAAGGACTCTGTGGCTATCTCATAAACCCCTAATATAGTTAGTATTAAAGCTCCACTAATACCCGGCAGCACAAGGGCAGTACTTGCCAATACTCCTGAAATAAAGAGAAAAATATAATTATCAATACTTAAACTAGTTACATCAATACTATTAATACCGGCAAGAAATGATCCAGAAATAACTATTGCAAAAAACGATAAAACAATAAAATAATGTATTAAATTAAGTTTCCTTTCACAATAGGTCATGGTTTGCTTCCATAGGAAAGGCAAAAAACCAATTATAATCCCAACAAAAAACATCAATGTTGGTGTGCGATAGACACTTAAAAGGTAGCTAATTAAATGTAAAGATAAAATAAATCCCATAAACATACCTAATCCAAAAGTAAGCAAAAATGGGTATGCTTCCTTACGTTTAGGACTGGTTATAATACTTAAACAATAAATAAGGTGTTCATATACACCTAACACTAAAGCAACGGTACTTCCACTAACACCAGGTACTGTTTCTGTCATCCCAACAACTGCTCCTCTAAGAAAATTTTTAAACATGATATCCTCTCCTTATATTTTCATTACAATTATTATTAAAACTATCTACTTTTCAAAAATAAAAATTTTTAATAATTATAACATGACACTATTTCCAAGCAGTCACTTTAATACATTTTATTGGTTAATATTATAAATAATGAATAAAGACATGGAGTAAACCCACCTTTGCCATCTTTTTGATCCACTCGTGACATATTTTTGACCCACTTATGACATCGGCAGGTCCACAACCTCCTATATAATAGAATTGCACCAGTAGGTGCGAATTTATTATATAGGAGGTTTTTTGTGTGGTTAAATATCGTGAAATACTACGACTCCATGCACAAGGGGTTACTCAAAGGGGGATAGCATCTAGTTGTAGTCATTCGAGAAACACTGTTAGAGAGGTGGTGAAAAGAGCGGAGGGTAAAAATATTCGGTGGCCTTTCGAAGAGGACTTAACAGATGCTGATCTTCAAAACATTCTGTTTCCAGAAAAACATACTTCTTCAGACTTCAGGAAGAAACCTGATTGTGACTATATCCATAAGGAACTAGCGAAATCTGGCGTTACCTTATCGCTCTTATGGGATGAGTACACACTAAACTGTAGAGCAAATGATGATATACCTTATAGCTATAGGCAGTTTTGTCGGTTTTATCATGATTATGCTAGAAAAACAAAGGCAACCATGCGAATTAAACGTAAACCTGGTGAACAGCTTGAAGTTGATTGGGCTGGACAAACGATGCATCTAACAGATAATTTAACAGGAGAACTCATTCCTGTATATATTTTCGTCTCAACGTTGTCATGCAGTCAATATGCATATGTTGAAGGCTTTTTATCAATGGATTCAGAAAGCTGGATCACAGCTCATATCCATGCCTTTCAATTTTATGGTGGAGTTACAAGGATTATCGTGCCGGATAACTTAAAAACTGGTGTCATTAAAGCGTCACGTTCTGAACCAGTGATTAACCCGAGTTATCAGGAAATGGCTGAACATTATCAAACAACGATTATTCCAGCACGAGTTCGCAAACCAAAAGATAAACCAAGTGCTGAAGGAACGGTTGGCCATATATCAACATGGATTATTGCTTCACTTCGTAATGAGAAGTTTTTCACTCTGAAAGAGATGAATGAAGCTATTCAGGAGAAACTAGAAGAATTCAATACAAAAGCCTTTCAAAAAAAGGAAGGTAACAGGCAGAAGGCCTATTTGGAAGAAGAAAAGTTTGCGATGATGCCTCTGCCTGCTTCAATGTACGAAATCGCCACTTGGCAAAAGGCAACCGTACAATATGATTATCACATAAATGTCAATCAAATGTATTATTCTGTCCCTTATGATTATATCAAATACAGGGTGGATGTTCGCGTTACCCGAAATGTAATTGAGGTATTTTACAAAAGTCTTCGAATTGCATCACATAAAAAACTGACAGGAAAAAGCGGACAATACTCCACAATTCCAGATCATATGCCGAAGGACCATAAACAATATATCGATTTCAATCAGGAACATGTTTTGAAATGGGCACGTACTGTCGGAGACCACACTTTTACTACCGTCCAAAGCATTTTATCCTCATATCAATCTGAAAAACAAGGATTGAAGTCTTGTCTCGGATTGATTAGATTAGGTGATAAACATTCCATTGAACGATTAGAACTCGCATGTTCGAAAGCACTGTCTTACACCACAAGACCAACCCTTAAAAGTATACAAACCATCTTAAAAACTGGACAAGATAAAGAACCAAATCGTGGTTCTTCTAAGCTTCTTACGAAACAAAAAGACGAAAGCTCTTACGGATTTACACGTGGAGCCGATTACTATGGGGGAAGATAAAAATGACAACCGAAAATACACTAACTAAATTAAATGAAATGAGATTGTCAGCGATGGCAGAAACTTATAGAGAACAATTAAGAAACCCAGAATATCAAGAACTTTCCTTTGAAGAACGATTTGGTTTACTTGTGGATATAGAATGGTCTCGTCGACAAAACAATAAATTAGAACGCTTAATCAAATCTGCCGATTTACGTGATAATCAAGCATCTATTGAAGATATTGAATATCATCCCGATCGAAAGCTAGATAAAGCTCAAATTTTAAGGTTAGCTTCTGGACAATATGTTGAGGATCGTCACAATATTATTCTTAAAGGAGCTTCTGGAAATGGAAAAACATATTTAGCGTGCGCATTTGGAATAGCTGCGTGTCGCCAATTCTATAAAGTGAAATACACACGATTACCTGATTTATTAGATGAATTAACTATCGCAAGAGGAGAAGGGATTTACCGCAAGGTAATGAAAAAGTATAAAAAGGTCAATCTCTTAATCCTAGATGAGTGGTTATTAACACCTTTAAAAGAGAGTGAGGCAAGAGATCTTTTAGAAATCGTAGAATCTAGACATCAAGTTGGGTCTACGATATTCTGTTCGCAATTTGATCCAAGAGGATGGCATGAAAAGATTGGCGAGGGCACACTAGCTGATGCCATATTAGATCGTATTGTCCATGGTTCTTATAATATATTAATAGACGGAAACGTATCTATGAGAGAGCGTCATGGCTTAAATCAAGAATAATAATATATATGGGTCACTGCCTTATAGAGGCAGTGGCTCTTTTAATGTCACTTATGGGTCTATTTTATGGCAGAGGTGGATCAAAAAGATGGCAACAGTGGTTCTATCTAGTGGCAATAATCACAAATAATTACAAATTTATATATTTTTTCAAATTATTAATTGACAAAATGTTCAAAATCCATTATATTTACAACTACAGGATCCTGGTTATTAGTAAGAGAGGAGAAAGAATATGATTAAAAAGATAACAACTATATTATTAATATCTTTAGGTGCACTTTTATTATCTACTGTAAATGTTGCAGCCGAAGAGCATGAAGAGATTGGAGGATGGTCTGAAGACACTGGTTATTACTCTAATGAAGATGAATCATCTAAAGATTTTAGCATTCAGTCGGCTACACATAAAGGTTGGGTAACATATAGAGGCGGTGATAATACTAGGATTGAAAAGGCAGCAGTAGGAGAAACTACATGGGCCGCAACTCACTTCACTAGAGCATGGTTGCAAGAACGTAATGGATCTGCAAGAAAAGGCCAACATACTGTGTATGGATCAGGTTATACTAAAGCTCAAAGTGGGTGGGGCATACATCATACTTATTCACCAGACCCATATGTAGCCCGAACTGGATATGGTAGTTGGGATGCACCGGGGCCAATCCCATCATCTAATGAAGATAAATAACATTAGTAATGCAACACCTACCTAAGGTGTTGCATTATCTCTTTAGAGAAAACAATAATATCGCTTACCAATCATATAAAAAAATAATTTATTCTTGTAAAACTAAAAACTAAATCTTTTATAATTCTAGGGAGGATAAATTGGAAAAAATCTTAAATATTTTTAAAAAAGTTCCATTATTAAGTGTTATAACCTTTCTAATAGTTACCATAATTTTTTCTTTTACAATTTTAACGTCACATGACTTCTACATTGCAAATAATGCTCAAATACATATCCCTGAAACATACGAGAATAAAAATATTTACCAAATAAGTGATAATGCTTGGACTGAAGACGAACATCAAATACTTTATGGTGATTCTAATAATTTAATTTCAATGAATAACTTTATTAAAGATCTAAAATTAAATGATAATTTTTATTTTCAAGTAAGTAATTTACACCCTATTGGTATAGCAGATCAAAACCCTGACGTATTTAGTTATTTGTATGAAGAGGGTGCAGGAACACAAGAGGTGGATTTTGGTGGTGTAAAATTTAACTTAATAAAAGGTGCACAACTTGACGAAAAAACTTTTTCATTAAATAATATTGAACTTTCACAAGGGAGGATGTTTAATAAAAAAGAGTATTATTGGAGTGAAACAATTCCAGTGATACTTGGTAATGATTACAAAGAGATTTATAGTATCGGGGATAACTTTAAATTACATTACTTATTTCAGAATTATGATGCGGAAGTTATTGGCTTTTTAAAAAGCAATCAAACTGCGATGACTACTGCAGAACCATCTGTAAATTTAAATAGATATATAGTAATGCCACCTTTATTTTACAATAATGATGACATAAAAAGACAAGTAGATATAGATAAAATTTCGATAGGACCGAATTTATCTATGCATACTTCAGGTTTTCTAATTACGAAACTTAATGAAAGGGAAATTAACTCTATAATTGACGATATCTCAAAATATCATAATCATGAAGGATATTATATTAGTGATATGACTAATCATGTAGAACATTATTTATCTTTTAATAAAGATATAAGAGATTATTTAATAATCTTATTAATTTTTGCCTTTTTATTAGTTACTTACAGTGTATTAGTATTAAGAACATTTAAAACTTTATCTAAAAGCATTTTAACTTATAGTAATTTCAGCCTTTTTATCTATTACTTAATTATTATTATAACGAGTCTAATGTCAACAATAGTTTTTTTTATAATGAAGTACTATCAATATGAAATAGGAAATAGCTTTATTATCAGTTTACTGATAGCCCTTTTATTAATAATAATCATTTTGTTAATTCCTATCTTATTATTTAGGAAATCTCTCAGAACATAATATATATACTTGTGCTAGAATAAATCTTTTTAAGTAAAGTAAACGAGTTATTGTTTTAAAAAATTCAGGAATGTAAATAACAACTATAGCTGCAAAACTCTAAAGTGGTTTCAATAAAATTGTAGCCACTTTGGAATTTTGCATTTTATGTAGAAAATCTACTAAAATATATAAATTTAAACTAAAATTTAAAATAGGTATGAACTTTATAAATCATTCACTGTTAATGAAAGCTAGTTAACAGTATAGTCGCAGCCACTTAAACAATATTTATGAATCGATAAGCGTAAGTCTAAAACCATTATTTATGTTATTGCACATCTATTTATTCCCTCTAGTTTTATTATAACCATTTCTATAAGAATCATAGGTTTCGATAGCATATCTTTCTAAGTCATTTAAAGTGTTAAAACCACTATTTTCAAGAGCAATCATCTTAATTGTCCATTGATCCCCATATTTATAATCTGCATACACATCTCCGTTTCCCCTACCGATAAAATGAGTATTCACTCTATTTAGTACTTGCTTTCCCTGTCCTACATAAAATAGATTTTTTGATTTATTATGTAAAATATAAACACCCGAGAAGTTATATTTATTTGAATATAACGGTTTTCCCTTCCCCCCAAAACTTCTATTCCTCATTTCCAAAAATTCTTGGGGCGTCAATTCTAATGTATTATTGGCCAATTCAAATATTTGTTCTCGTATCCGCTTTTGCTCCCGAAATTGGATTATATAAAGAATAATTAATATTAATATCAAAACAAACGGTATAAAAAAAATAAAATCCACTATAACACCTTCTTTTTTTAAACATTAAATGCACACGATTATAGTTAAATTTTAACATATAAATTTCAGATCATCTTATATTAATTTTGAAAGTAGTACAATAAATGTTTGGTGCAAAATTAGTGCAAATAGATATATTAGTCAACCTTTTCCAAACGTTATCTAAACAGGTTCTAAGTCAAATGTTGGGGTGAGCATACGCTCACTCCTAATTTAATTAATACGAACCTTTAAATTTTTATATTGATGATGCAATAACACCTTTAATCTAAAACGATCAAATCGTTTAAATCCAAAGGCATTACGCTTAATCACTTTGGTTTGATTATTTATGCCTTCTACATAGCCGTTATGTAAATCAAATGCGAAGCTGTTCATGATTTGCTTCTGCCAATTTTGAAAGGTCGATATCGACCTTTCAAACTCTTCAACCCCTGAAGTCTTCACAAGGTCATAATATTGGTATAGCCTTTCTTTTATATCTTTTAAATTTGAACCACTAGCTTTCGCTATTCTGAACCACAATCGGTATGCTTCTTTCAATTGATAAGCTTTTTTTAAGTATTTAGATTTACTAAGGTAATGTTCTAAATACCAGCGTTGTTTGTCAGTTAGGTTTTCGTTATGTTTATAAAACACATGCTTCATTCTTTTACATTTTTTGCGGTCATACTCATCAAATGAGTTCTGCACTTTTCTCCGTACCTTTTCTAGTGCCCAATAAATGTAACGGCAAAAATGAAACCGATCAGCAATTATTATAGGTCCGCCAAGCGCGTCATTAACAGCTGCTTTAAACGATTGGCTCATATCCATTGTCAACAACGGTTTGAATTTCCCTATTTTCAACGGAATGAAATTCCCTATTATTTTAAAGTTGAGCTGGCTGAATGCCAGCTTGTTTCTTTTCTCTCAAGCGGTAAGAATCCCCTTTTATATTAAACGTTGTTGAATGATGCACAATACGATCTAGTATAGCGGTTGCTAATACATCATCCCCAAAAATATTTCCCCACTCTACATAAGATTTATTAGAGGTTAAAATCATGGCTCCACTTTCGTACCTCTTTGAAATAATCTGAAAAAGTGTATGAGCACTTAATTCATCAAAGCTAAAATAACCTATTTCATCCATAACTAAGATATCAGGTCGACAATAGCGTTTAATGATGCGCTGTAAGTGACCTTGCTTTTGGGCTTTTTGACATTCAGATATAAAATCATTCGCTGTTATGAACAAAGCCGTATGACCTTGGGTCATAGCTTCAAATGCCATTGCTATAGCTAAGTGAGTTTTTCCAACTCCGGGTGGACCAAGAAGGATAATATTCTCACCATGATGGATATACCGACCAGTGAGCACTTCCCGTACTCGCTTTTCATCAATACTTGTTTGGAAAGAAAAATCAAAGTCATGCACTGTTTTAATGAAAGGTATCTTAGACTTTTTAATTCTCTTTTCTAATTTTGCTTGTTGCTGACTCTCTAATTCTTTTGTTAAAAGGGTGTGTAAAAACGTTGAATATGGTACATTATTTTTAGATGCGTCTTCTAATAGACCATCTAGTTGGTCTGCTGTATAAGACCAACCTAATTGTTTTAGGTGTTCAATTAGAAGGTCAGTGTTCATGATAACTCACCACCTTCCAATTGATCATAGAGTTGAAGTGAGCGCTGCTCAACTTCTAATTCCTTCTGGGGCTGAGTATGACGTTTGGTCGGCAAACCTTTGGACGTCGTATTCAGTCCTTTATAATGGTTTAAATCAATGTATTCTTTAGAATTCCCTTCTAAAATAGGATGATTAGCGATACATTCGAAGTGGTCATAGATTTCTAAATGATGATTAAGTGTTTCTTTAATTTTTACTTCTTGTCCAACATATCGATAAGGGACAGAGTAACGGTTTCCTTCGTAAGAAATGAAACAATCTTTACTCACTTTGCGAAGTTCCCAGTGATGTATAGGGAATAAAGGTTTGTCACTTGATCTAGCTAGATACTTTTGCTCGTGCTGAAACCTTATTTGCGGTGATTCTTTCGTTGTCTCGTGTACTTTCTTATTAGCTGTTTGCTCCAGCCATTGTCGGACTTCTTGATTAATACCGTTTAAAGTGTCCGAATGTCTTCGCTGAAGAAAATTCTTTTTAACATAACCTACGACATTTTCAATTTTGCCCTTAGTTTGTGGACGATAAGGCTTACAAGCCTTAGGTGAAATCCCGTAATAAGCAAGGAATTCCTCAAACTTCTTATTGAAACGAATTTCAACGGGACTGTGTTTGATGACGGCTGTTTTCATATTGTCGTATAGTATCTGCTCTGGTACACCGTTGAAGTAAGCGAACGCATTCATGTGACATTTCATTAAGGTTTCTAAATTCATGTTATCCGTAAACTCAACATACTTCATTCGAGAATAGCTAAGTACAATCGTAAATGCGTATATCTCTTTCATTTCCCCATCAACGTCATATTTTCCAACATGACCCCAGTCCATTTGTGCCTGTTTACCAGGAGCTGTTTCGTATCGGATCGTAGCTTGCTTTTTAGGCTGTTGTCTAAAAGGTCTAACAAAATCCCTTAGGATTGTCATTTTGCCATCATAGCCCATGGCTTGTATCTCATCCAGTAATACTGAGCAGTTTGTGGTGCCTTCTCGGATTCGTTCTCTCAAATAATCTTTATAAGGCTCCAGTTTACTCACTCTAGGTGATGATTGTTTGCGTTTAGGTAATTGATCTGACTTTATGTACTTCCGAATCGTTTTTGGATCAAACTCGGTCTTATCAGATATAGCCGTAATTGACCAACCTTTTTGATACATTTCTTTAATCATAAAAAATTCCCCATTCTGGACCATCATTTTACACTCCTAATCTATCAATGTATAAAATGATTATCCGTTATTTTTGGGGAAATTCAAACCGTTGTTATTAGGGATTTTATCACCGTTGGTGACACCATGACAACCATTTCTACTTTATCACCATTTTGCTTTAAATAGTCCACCAGTGTCTGCTTCTTTCGATCCTTTAAGATTTCAATAGGTCTACGTTCTATAGGGTCGGCAATAATGGTTTGATACTTTTCGCCACCGGCGTCTCCTTTATATTCATCAATCGCAATGACTCTTGGAAGGTCCGTTGTTTCTTTTAACTTCGTAGAGCTAATTTCATCAAAACGACGCATAACCGTCGTTGAAGAAACCATAAATCGATCAGCTACATCTTTAAAGTTTTTACCATGAATCAGTTCAATGGACAGGGCTTGGTTAAACTCAATTGATTGTCTCTGATAACGCTCTACAACTGAGTTGTCTTCATAGAATCGTTTACGGCATTCTTGATCCTCGCAAATATAACGTCGTTTTCGATAAAACAACATGGTGTTTCTACCAAACGCTTGTGTATGTTGAATCTTTTGTAGTCTATAATCATGAACTTTCTGGGTAAACTTTTGACACTCAGGACATTGGTGAGGTTTTCTCTCCAACTCCACATGGAGTTGGTATAACCCCTCCCCTTCAAAGGATTTAGTAATAATAAACTCTTCTAAATCAGGGATAGAAATGTTAGAATACATAGTACACGCAACTCCTTTTGTTTTTTGTTTTTTAGACTAAACAAATTCTAACAAATTAGGAGCTTGCGTGTTTTTTATTTAGGTTAAATTTTTCTGAGAAATCCAGGTAGGCCTGACACTCCTGCGGGATAAGCGAGCCAGGCGAGACCCCACAGAACGTAACGTTAGTGGAGTTCGAGGAGGCTCGCGGATCGCCCGCGGAAAGGGAAGGCCTAACCTGGAAGGTTAACATAAAGACCTAAAGGATTTATCAGAAAATAACCTTTACCCCAACAAATATTATAGAGCCTCTAACAAAACAAGAACAACCTCAATCCCTTTATCTATAAGGAATTGAGGTTGTTCACTCGATTATTAATCTTCATCACTAAAATGCCTAAAACGCCCTCGGAGGGAATCGAACCCCCATCGTAAGAACCGGAATCTTATGTGTTATCCGTTACACCACGAGGGCATATGGAAGTTAAAATGCATTTGTAATTATACTTCTAGATTCGATATAATTCAAGCATACTTTAACGGTCTTAAAAATAAAATATGATACGTTTATTTCTTATTTTTAATGGGAAAATTGTATGTGTATATCTACGAATTATTTTGTTTGACCTTTATTGACCAAAAAGGTAAGATAAAAGTGTAGAAACTATTGAGCTTGAAAAAGGAGGAAATGAGAATGAATTTAATTCCTACAGTCATTGAACAAACTAACCGCGGAGAACGTGCTTATGATATTTACTCTCGTTTACTTAAAGACCGCATTATTATGCTAGGTGGTCCAGTTGATGATAACATTGCGAACTCAATTGTTGCTCAAATGTTATTCTTAGCAGCTGAAGATCCAGACAAGGATATTTCCTTGTACATTAACTCACCTGGTGGCTCTATCACAGCAGGTATGGCCATCTATGATACGATGCAGTTTATCAAACCTGATGTTTCAACCATCTGCGTAGGTATGGCAGCGTCAATGGGTGCTTTCTTACTTGCAGCTGGTGCACCAGGTAAACGCTATGGTCTACCAAACAGTGAAGTGATGATTCACCAACCATTAGGTGGTACTCAAGGTCAGGCATCTGACATTCAAATCCACGCTAAACGTATCGTTGAAATGCGTGAAAAGCTAAACGAAATTCTAGCCGATCGTACTGGCCAACCATATGAAGTCATCGAGCGTGACACGGATCGCGATAACTTCATGTCAGCTGAAAAAGCTAAAGAATACGGTTTAATCGACGAAGTGATGAAAAAATAATTAATTGCAAATCAAAACCCGCGATTGAATCGCGGGTTTTATTTATATAGCATTCGCATATTCTACTTTACTTTTAGTCATCAAACTAACAACTACATAAACAACCAATGATATAAAGACTGGCAGTGTCACCGTGTGAACGCCTAATAAATTTCCAAAGGCTTCGTTGTAAAAATGAATGCCGATGTATGAACTGATTCCTGTCACCATCGACGCGATGGCTCCGTATTTATTTCCACTCTTCCAATAAAGCCCTAACACCACTGGCCAAATGAAGGCTGCTTCTAGCCCACCAAAAGCAAATAGATTTAAGAAAATAATAAAGTCAGGTGGTTGCACCGCCATTACGAAGACGATGATTCCAATAATGGCTGTCACACTGAAGCTAATCTTTTCCACGTGTTTTCTCGTCGCTTCTGGTTTGATGTAATTAATATATACATCTTTTACGACTGAGGAACTGACTAATAGTAATAACGAATCGACTGTCGACATGATGGCTGCGAGTGGTGCGGCTAGAACAATACCGGCTAACCAACCTGGTAAGACTTCAAGTGCAATGAGCGGGATAACTTGATCCGCCACCTCAATTCCTGGTAAAACGGGTCTCGCAAAGACACCGATTAAGTGCATGTTTAACATAATAAATCCGACCACTATGGTTCCGATGATTAATGCGCGATGCATCGAGCGTGAATCTTTATATGACATCGCACGAACCGCTACTTGCGGAAGTCCAACGACACCTACCCCCACTAAAATCCAGAATGACGTCACATACGCTGCGGATAAATTCCCGTCACTACCATAAGGTGTCACTAAATTAGGATTTTCCGTTCGTAAATCAGCAAAAATTTGGTCAAGTCCTCCACCAGCAATCACGACCCCTATCAATAGGAGTAGCGTACCAAAGAACATGACGACACCTTGTAGAGTATCCGTAATGGATACGGCACGGAATCCACCGATAATGACGTAGATCAGAACCGCTATCGCAAATATAAATAATGCTCCTATGTAGCTTAAGCCTGTAATGGATTGAATCAGGTATGCCCCGCCAATCCACTGGGCAGCCATAGCTGAAAATAGAAAGATAATAATACTTAGAGCTGCTAAGATCACAACGGTTTTACTTTCATACCTTCCTTTTAGAAAGTCCGTTAACGTAACCGCATTATAGCGCCTTGTGACAATCGCGAACTTTTTACCTAAAATAAGTAAAACAAAGTACCCTGTCGCGACCTGAGTCATCGCAAGCAACACCCAGCCAAGCCCAATACTGTAGGCTGCACCTGGTCCTCCCAAGAAGCTCGATGCACTTCCGTAAGTTGCCACCATCGTCATGGCAAGCACAAGCCCTCCAAGTTCACGACTTCCAATAAAATAATCACTTAGAAATGATTTCGATGCTTTTAACTTTTTATTCGACCATATTCCAATAAGAAAAATAAGAGCTAAGAAAGCTAATAAAGGTATTAAAACATCCCAATTCATTCTGTCTGTTCCTCCTCTCGGTCATCTAGAGGAACATCTGTTAATAAAAATTTAACCGTTAAAGTTACCAGCACAACCATCACAAGAAAACCAATGATACAGCTCCAGAAGAACCATGCTGGGAATCCGAAAATATAAGAATATTCTTCAGGAGACTTGTTACCTAAACCATACGCAAAGCCGTACCACCATAGGATATTAATCAAGGCCAGCACGACACCAATGAGCGCTTCACGATGAGCAATCTGAAAGCGCAGGTCCTTTCTCATATCCATTCCTCCCCTTTTGTCTGACTACATTATATCACGGAAACCGAAGTATTAAAGTGTAAGATTTCGCCTGAGACACGATTGTATAGTACAATTCGGGTTAGAGATTAATTGTAATAGATTGAGAAATGGTGCCAACAAAACAATTGTTTTATTATCTAATTTTGAAGTTTATTATCTAAATCACGCGGTTTATTATCTATTTTTAAAATTTATTATCTAAAATGAGCAATTTATTATCTATTTTTTGTATTTTTTATCTAAAATGCACAATTTATTATCTAATTTTTTGATTTATTATCTAAAACGCAGCAGAAAGCACGCACGGCAACCTAGAAAGCATCCGCTAATTGCGAAAGGAGTCCACAATGAATATCACAAAAGAGTTACCACAAAACATCACAAAACTAATTGACCAATATAAACTAACGAACGAAACTAACTTTGATCATCTAATTGGAAAAGGCGGCTATATCCCACAAAACGATGATGTTCTTATCGACCTCATTGTCGCTATTGCTCAAGGGAAAAATATTTTACTTAAAGGGCCAACTGGATCAGGTAAAACCAAGCTTGCTGAAACCTTATCTGCCCTGTTCAACCAACCATTGTTCAGCGTCAACTGCTCGGTGGATTTAGATGTAGAAAGTTTTGTCGGGTTTAAAACAATTGACTACAAAGACGGCAACCAGGTCATTGATTTTGTGCCTGGCCCACTCGTTCAAGCGATGAAAAATGGGCATTTTTTATATATTGATGAAATAAATATGGCTAAGCCTGAGACGCTTCCAGTGATCAACGGGGTGCTCGATTACCGTCGTCAGATCACGAACCCGCTCACGAATGAAGTGCTCACGGCCAAAGAAGGCTTTAATGTAATCGCCGCAATTAACGAAGGGTACATCGGAACGACACGTCTAAACGAAGCTCTTAAAAACCGCTTCATTGTCATTGATGTCTCATACCTTCAAGGTGAACAGCTTAAAGACCTTATTAAAAATCAAACAAACTTAAACGACGACAAACTCATTAATCAGTTTGTTCAGCTATCACAAGATTTGATTTCCGCAACTGAGCAAGGTAAGGTTTCGGAGGATGCGGCTAGTATTCGTGCGTTACTCGATGCTTGTGATTTAAGTGAGATGATTCCACCTAAGCGTGCGATCCAACGTGCGATTACGGATAAATTAGAAGATGATCGGGAAAAAGATGTCGTTCGAAACTTAGCGGATATGTTGTTTAGATCTTAGGAGGTTCTTATGAAGTTTGATAAGTCGATTGTCGATGCGAAGCGTTTTACGGAGCTACAGGACTTAGCCTCTGTTTTGTCAAAAGTTCCTGACCTAGAGTTTGACTATCAATATGGTCACTACGTCAATGTGAAAGACCGAAAGATTTCAGCAAGCCACTTCTGGGATTATTTTAGTGAAGAGGAACGGCATGCGGGGTACAAAACAGACGTTTGGCTTAGGGCTCTTGGAACGATGACACAAACGAACTTGATAGTTGTTAACGAGTTTAACGATTTTATTGAAGAGTCCACCATTCCTAATTTTGCAACAGAGCTATTTACGTTATTAGAAGACTTAAGGTTAGAGGAGTTCATCCGCACAACACGCGTGGGCACCGTCTCATTTTTCCAAACACGACACCAAGCCTACAGACGTTATTTTAAAACGCAACTACAAACGAACGTCACGCGTAATTACCCGACCGATGAATTGTTTTGTATGATTTATTTAAAGTTAACGTCGAATTCTCCTTTCGAGTCGTTTACGTATGCAAATCAAAGTCAAAAGGACACTTTAGAAAAGCTACAGCCCTACCTTTTTGAGTCATTTGAAGCTAAATCATCACGTGAGATTGTGGGTTTAACTATGAAAATGGTTTCGTGTATTCAAGACGATTATCAGGATGCGGTGAATCGCTATTTTGTTTTGCCAATTAAACATGAAGCTGAATTTCAGAACGATTTATTGTTTGATGAATTGATGAGAACCGACCCACTTTCGAATGATGACCAAGAGGATGTTATCGACGAAGATGAAGTCATGGATGAAAAGATTGAAACCTGGCATCGTGAAAATGAAAATAGTGACAGGTCACAAAGCTTCTTGAGATATGAACTTGATCAAGGAACCAAATCGAATATCTTAGGTGACGGGGCGCGTGAAACTGAAGAAGGCGATCAAGCCATGGCGAGTGTGCAAGGCTTTTCATCTGAAAGCCAAGAATACGATTATTCTGATTTAGAAAACTTAGATGAAAAGAAAGAGCAAAAGGCTGGAGAAACAGGGCGTTATGGAAAAGATAACCTTAAAGCGACAAAGCATGACGTAGACCCTTCTTCTCCTTCCATTGATGATGTCCATCAATATGAAGAGATCGTCAGGGACGTTCAAGCGGAAAAATTAAAACTAAAGCGAACGATTGACCAAGCATTAGAGCATAAGCAAAATGCGGCGCGAAATCACCTCATTTCAGGGCGATTGTCCAAAAAACAACTTCTGCCTTTAATCATTGACGATGATCCACGCGTTTTTTATAAAAAGGACCAAGAGTCAAAAGACATTGATGCGGTGTTCACCTTGCTCATTGATTGCTCTGCCTCCATGATGAACAAAATGGCTGAAACGAAAAAAGCCGCTGTCTTGTTCCATGAAGTTCTAAAAGAGCTAAAAATCCCTCATGGCATCATTGGCTTTTGGGAAGACGGCTTTGAATCAGACGATCAGCAGCAACCTAACTATTTTCATAAAGTTATTCATCATCAAGACTCACTCGATCCAAAGTCAGGCCCTGAAATATTGCAGTTAGAGCCTCAAGAAGATAACCGTGATGGGTTCAGCATACGTGTAGCTGCTGAGGAACTGATGCAGTATCAAGCAGAACATCAAGTATTGCTAGTCTTCTCAGATGGTGAACCTTCCGCTTTCAACTATATTGAGAATGGCATCATCGACACACATGACGCCGTCCTAAATGCACGCAAGAAGGGCCTTGATGTCATCGGTGTTTTCTTATCTGAAGATCCAATTACCGAAGTAGAAGAATTACTCATGAAAAACATTTATGGACGTGAGCATCTGTTAGTTCAGGGGCTAGAAGAGTTGCCAGATGCGTTGTCGTTTTTATTAAGGAAAATTTTAATTTCGGCTATAAAATAAAAAAGCACGGAACACTCGATAATCGATGTTCCGTGCTTTTTTTAAACTTGACGTAAAATTAAAGAAACTTGACGATAATATCCGAAAAGTTTACGTTAATCCTAAAAAAGTTGACGATAATTTTAAAAAACTTGCCGTAAAAAACGAAAAAGTTGACGTAAATGACGCAAAACTTGCCGTATAAGCCCTCAAACCCACTTACGATACATGCTCAACGGCGCCTGTTTCCTCTTTTTCATCAGGCATGAGGTAACTGAACAGTATACCGAATGCGGCTGCGATAAAGAAAGTTGTAAAGCGTGATGTCATCATCTCTTCAAGTGGCGTGCTGATCCAAACAATCGTAGAAATTAACCCTGCTAAGATTGTTGCAATGACACCTGCACTTGAGTACTTTTTCCAGAAGAAGGTCATTAAGATGGCTGGAGATAATGTACATCCGACACCGGCCCACGCCCAGCTAACAACCAGATACAATAATGAATCAGAGACTAAGGCGATAATCATTCCGATAAGACCGAACACTAGTACAGAGAAGCGTGATAGCCATAGCAGTTGCTTTTCAGTTAGTTGAAAGCCTAATGCTTTATGGATAATATCTTCACTGACAGATCCAGTTACAACTAATAGCTGCGAGTTTGCTGTTGTAATGATAGCTGCTAAGATTCCAGCTAATAGAATACCAGCAATCCAGTTTGGCGTTAATTGTAGAATCATTGTTGGCAATATCGTTTCAACATCAGCAAACGAGCCTTGCTGATACATCGCAATCGCGGTAATCCCGATCATAAAGGCACCACCGTAAGCAAGAATCGTCCAGACAATCGCGACAATAGTTCCTTGACGCACTTCCTTTTCATTCTTTAATGCCATAAAACGAGCACTTAATTGCGGCTGTCCACCTAAGAAACCAAAGAACCATGCAAAATTACTAAAGAATAAGACACCTAATGAGAATCCAGTTAGCCCACCAAACCACGAATCAAACGAACTTCCGGCTGTTGTTAATGATTGGGAAATCGATAAATCGTTCGCATTAATATAGAATAATGCCAGAATTGGTAAAACAACTAGTGTGATGACCATCATGACACTTTGGATCATATCGGTCCATACAACTGAAATGAATCCACCTCCGAACGCGATTAAAATGATGATCACCGTCGCAATAATAATCCCAACAGTTGGAGGTAAGTCGAACGTAATTAAAAACATCTTTCCGGCACCTGCCATTTGGGCTCCTACATAGAACATTAAAAATCCAGCGATCAGCGTCCCAGCTAGCCAACGAATCAGTTTCGCCTTTTGACCGAAACGTTTCGCTAAATAATCGGGGAGCGTTAGCGCGTTATACTTGTCTGTTTCTTCCATAAATTTTTTCGCTAAGAATAACCAAGCAAAAATAATACCAAGTGCTATTCCTACCGCTACCCAAATTCCTGATAGTCCTGAAGCAAATACGAACCCCGTAAAACCTAATAACAACCACGCGGACTCCCCAGTCGCACGTTCAGAAAAGGCTAGCGCCCAGCCCGGTAGTTTTTTACCACCAAGAAGAAAATCATTTTGCGTCTTACTTTGTTTACTGTAGATGTAACCAATCCCCAGTATAATCAAACAGTAAATGATAAACTCGGTTAGTATAATCCCCATCGTATCCCTCCAAATTTTATAATTCCGTCCCAACGTTTAATTCTGTCGATCGCTCGTATATATCTGATGCGACGACAACATCAAACAACGCCATACCAGTGGACTTGAAGATCACACTCCCTTCTTCATAATTGAATTGTTCGGGTTTCATTTCTAGCTTGATGACTTCTGAAAATGGTTGAATGCCAGATTCATCATAGAGTCCATTTTTAATAGGATTAATAACATCTCCTGATTCTTTTTTCGCATCGTGAGAATCTATATAAAAAGCTTGAGCTGAACTAAATAACGCATTTGGAAACTCTTGCATCGTTGGTTGGAAAGAGCCTACACCAATGACCAGCTTGCCATGGTAGAGTGAATCGTCTTTTGGTAGGACAGGTGTTTTAGAAGTTGTGGCGGTTATAATGATATCGGCTTTCTGAACAGCGTAGTCTGTAGATTGGCAAATATGAAAGCGAGTTGTACTACTTACGTGAGGCCTAAGTTTTTCTATGAAATCTGGAATTTTATGAATCGAGCGGTTATACAAATAGATATCTTGGATGTTTCGCTCAGAACAAGCCGCTAACGTTTGGTAATACCCTTGTACACCAGTGCCAATCACAGCTAGCGACCGGGCATTTTGCTTGGCTAAATGTCTAACTGCAGACCCTCCAATTGCTCCGGTTCTTAATCCTGTCAAAAATCCACCATCCATAATCGATTGGATGGAGCCGTTGTCATGGTCATTGAGAATAACCAGACTATGCAATGTCGGTAACGTCTTATTGTTCGGAAAAGATGTGACCAGCTTCGTCCCGATACTACTATCCGACATACAAGGCATCAGGATTAACGTATTGTCACCATCTTGTATTTGACTGCGTGTAGGCATCTCAAAAGACCCTTTGTCATATACACGATAAGATTCATCGATCGCGTCAATGACATCTGACATCGTCACGCATTTCCAGATGGCTTCTTCATTTAAATATTTCATGATTTTCCTCCTTTAAACAACTGCTCCTTCAATCACCAATTCGTTCATCGCAAATCTCTCAAACCTCAATGGAGATAAATCAATCGTCTCGTATCGACCTTTCATAATAAGTTCTGCTAACCCCTGGCCAACAGCTGGGGCTTGTTGCATCCCGTGACCGCTAAACCCGCAAGCCATGTAGTAGCCTGATAGTTCAGGATGTTCACCAATAATAGCATTTTGATCCTTCGTGTTATGACTATACATCCCAGCCCAGCCGCTTATAATTTTCGCTCGTTCAAAATTTGGTATGCGATTGGCTAAAATAGGCCAAAGTGTTTCTTCGAAAAATGATCGCTTCCAAGTGAAATCAATGCCTGGCTTTACTTTTTCAGAGTAGCCCGATATAAAACTGTCACCTTCGTGTCTGAAGTAAACACCTGAAGGATCAACAGTTAGTGGTAAAGGTTTCTCCAATGGTTCAGCGGCGTCAAATTGAATAATTTGACGTTTTAGCGGAATAACCGGAATCGGATAACCACTATTTTTACTAATGATTGGTGCCCATGGTCCAGCACTATTGATCACCTTAGGGGCTTTATATAACATACCGTCTTTTGTCACGACACCCGTTACGCGACCTGCTTCCTCATGAATGGAATAAATCTCATCGTAAATATAGTGCGCCCCAAGTTCCTTTGCCTTTTTCACATAACCTTGCATAACCGAATAAGGATCCAAATAGCCATCTTCTCCACAATATAATCCGCCTGTTAAGTCGTTCGAATTTACCTCAGGTATAATTCGTTTTAACTCATCAGCTTCTAGAATCTCTGATGGCACACCATATTTCCGTTGTAAGTTGGCTTGATTTTCTAACTCCTTCATCGTTTCTTTTTGAGCTAAAAATAAATAACCTCTTTGTTGAAAATCAATTTCAGCTCTTTCGCCATCTACTGTCATATCTTCTGGAAATGTTTTATATTTTTTCAAGCTATAACGACTGATTTGAATGTTAATGTCCGTTGTGAATAGCTGTCTGATTCCGCCAGCACTTCTAGGGGTTGAGGCAAATTCATATAAGCGATCCTTTTCAAAAATCGTTATATCACCTTGATAACCTTCGTTTAATAAATGGTAGGCAATACTTGACCCAATCACACCGCCACCAATAATAATGAGATCCGTTTTTTGTTCCATTGTGAACCCCCTTTAAGTTATAATCTAAATATTCTGATTGTATTAAACTTACACTCTCCCCCTATTAATATCTATATATAAAGTCAACAGAAAAATCCCTCGAATATATGCGAAAGGGACTCATAAAATTATGATAGAATTGAAGAAAGCAGCCATTAAGAGGGGTGGTCAAGATCGAAGGTTTAGTGCAATCTGCACAAAAGGTAGTGAAAGCGATTTCAAAAATTTCTCCTTTTCCGATTAGCCTGACAGATGAACAGGGTAAAATTATAGGTGACACAAACCCTGAACGTATCGGGACGATGCATGCCCCGTCAAAGGATGTTCTAGAAGTTAGACAGCCCGTGATTTTTGATGATGAAAAAATTAAAGAATACGAGAATGTACTTCCTGGCATTGCCGTTCCACTTAATTTCGGCTACAAGACAGTCGGGGTACTCGGGATTATTGGAGATCCTAATGAAGTGGAACCTTATGCTCTTTTACTACAAAACTATGTCGAAATGCTGTGGAAGGAAATCTACCAATCCCAGCAAGATTCGTTATACTCCCACACCCTTGAACGATTTGCACAATATGTTCTTTTGAATAACCAACTCGATGAAGACCAAACCAAACAATACTCCAATGACCTTAATGTACCAATTAATCAAAAGCGAATCTGCCTGATTATCAATTTAAACCACTCTATTATTAATTATGCTGAGAAAACATTTACACCTATTGAACAAAAGAAACAGGAGCTCATTCACTTAGTTAAAGAACTATTCCATGCAAAAAATAATCTATGTTCCTTCATTCACTACGATAAAATAGTGTTATGGAAAAGTGTGTTATCTGACCAACATTACGAACAATACATGAAAGATTTTTACGATCAAGCGATTAAACTACAACGCAGCTTGAAAGACCTCAACATTCACAACAGTCGAATGGCAGCTGGCACCATCAGTGATTCACTTTACACCTTACATCAGTCCTATCAAGATGCAGAACGTCTCATTCGACTATCTCATAAGTATAAATTTTCTAAGACCATCTATCATTACAATAACTGGGAAATTCTATCAAAGTTAGTTTTAGAAGATCTGACTGACACTACTTGGAGTTATTATGAAACTTATTTTAATGAGTTCACTAAGCTACCTGATTTTAAAGAACTAGCCAAATGTTTTATGAGTTACTGTGAGCATCAAATGAATGTCAGTCGAGCAGCTCAAAGCCTATATATCCACCGCAACACTTTAAGCTACCGACTCAATAAAATTGAGAAACTGACGTCAATTAATGTGACAAGCTTTTATGATAGTGCGATTTTATACGTTTTTTTGAAAAATTATTTATCTGACTATTTACACAATTTTCGAAATAATCTATAATTAACACTAAGAGTTAGAGCTGACTATATTTAGTCAGTCCCCTCTCGAAACACTTTATTCTACCTAGCATATTTGTTCCGTCTGGCACCAACCAAACATGGTTCGGTACAACAGATGAGATGCCAGTTTTTATCCTTTAGTTTGGATAAAAACTGGCATTTTTAATTGTTAGTGGGGAGATGAGTAGTTTTATATCTTTGTGATGTGATGAGCGAAAGGTGGCGACTCCAGCGGGAACAACACGAGCTGAAGATCCTCTTTAAGAAGAAAAGAAATTTCTTCTAGCTGAAGCCGTGCCTACGGAAAGCGAAGCATTTTGACGCAACAAAACCATTCGAAGCAATCTTTAAAGGAGGAATAATTTTAAATGAACTTTGAATTTACTGATGAACAGAAGATGTTAAGACAAACGACTCGACGTTTTGTGGACCAAGAAATCATGCCACATATTCAAGAATGGGATGGAAAAGGTTCGTTCGATCCAATGATTTGGAATCGTTTAGCCGAACTCGGACTAATGGGCGTTTGTATTCCGCAAGAGTATGGTGGCAGTGGGATGGACTATAATTCATTGGCCATTGTTTGTGAGGAGCTTGAACGTGGTGATACGACATTTCGAACAGCAGTGTCAGTACATACAGGATTAAACAGCCTTACCTTATTACAATGGGGCACTGAGGAACAAAAGCTTAAGTATCTTGTCCCACAAGCAAAGGGTGAAAAGATTGGGGCATATGGCTTAACGGAGCCCGGGGCTGGTTCTGATGTTGCCGCTATGCAAACAACCGCCGTCAAGGATGGTAACAGTTACGTCATAAACGGCCAAAAGACTTGGATTTCATTATGTGACCAAGCCGATCACTTCTTAGTTTTTGCCTACACTGATAAAAGTAAAAAGCATAAGGGGATATCTGCCTTTATCGTAGAGCGTACCATGCCTGGCTTTTCTTCCAAAGCGATTAAAGGTAAACACGGGATTCGTGCGGGCAATACGGGAGAGATTTTCTTTGATAATTTAGTTATACCTGAAGAAAACTTGCTCGGCGAAGAAGGTGAAGGCTTTAAGATTGCGATGTCTGCACTAGACAACGGGCGTTTTACAGTAGCAGCCGGTGCATGTGGGTTAATTGAGGCATGTATGGAAGCGAGTGTTAGTTATTGTCATGAACGCCAAACCTTCGGAAAAGAAATAGGTAAGCACCAGCTCGTTCAGCAGATGATTGCTAAGATGGAAGCCGGTCTTCAAATGAGTCGTCTTTTAGTCTACCGAGCTGGAGAATTAAAAAACAAAGGAAAACGAAATACACGTGAGACGTCGCTCGCTAAATGGCAAGCGTGTGATTTCGCCAATCAAGCAGCCGATGATGCCATGCAAATTCATGGTGCTTACGGATATTCCAATAAGTACCCTGTTGAGCGTTATTTACGCAACTCCAAAGCGCCTGTAATTTACGAAGGCACCCGGGAAATCCATACGGTTATGCAGGCAGAATATGTTTTAGGCTACCGTGAGGATAAACCTCTAAATAAAATGCTACCCTCGTGGCCATTTGAATTAGAAGAAATTAAATAGTTTGGTAGAACAGAACTCTTTTAATAGGAGTTCTGTTTTTTATGGGGAAAAATTTTAATATATGGGGAATTTTTCTGTTATATGGGGAAAAAAATTAATTTATAGGGAAATTTTCCGATATATGGGGAACTTTTTAATTTTATGGGGAAAATCATCTTTTGCCTCAAAAAATAACCAGGGTCCTACCCTAGTTCTGAACCGATTGCGGTACATAGCCCAAACAGCGTGAAATTTCCTCCGACACTTGCTTCGTATGAAAGTGGATCCATCCTAGATTCTGGCCTTCAAAATGACTGGAGAGTCCGCTTACGGTTAACGCAGCCACTACTTCACCGTTGTGGTTATAGATTGGGTAGGAAAGCCCCGTTGTGTCCACGTCTTGCTCACTTTCACTTTGAGAAAATCCTTGAGAACGAATCATAGTGAGCTCATCCAATAGTAAAATCGCGCTTCGGTCATCTAACTCTTCTATTCTACTAAACTTTTCTTCCTCACTCATAAACGCAAGTAAAAGTTTTGGACCTGAACCGACGTGTAGTGGCGAACTCTTTCCCACTTTTGTATATAAGCGTAAAGCCCTGTTGCTATCGACTTTTTCAATATAAGTCGCATGATTACCGTGGACGACTACTAGATGAACCGCTTCATTGATCTGTTCTGCTAGTCGTTTCATGAGTGGTTTTGCGATATGTCTTAAATCGAGTTGATGAGACACTAAATGGCCTAACTCTAAAAGCTTTAGCCCTAGTTGATACTGTTGTCCATTGTTTTCTGTTCGCATCACATATCCCATTGACTCGAGTGATTGAAGTAAGCGATAAGCAGTCGGCTTCGGTAAACCTGCCGATTCTGATATCTCTTTTAGCGACAACTCAGACTTTGAGTCATTAAATAATTCTAAGATTTTTAACGCTTTGATTACACTTTGGTTCATTAAAAAAACCCCTCGACCATAATATGTAAGGAAATCCCTCTATTAAAAGAGGGATCTCGACTGCTAAGCTTTTGTAACTAATGCCGTTTCACTACGGCTCTCTTTAATATTGACTCCTCGTTTACCCATCTCATCAATATACGCACGACCCGGTACAATTCGTTCAGGTGGATAAACACCTCGTTTTGTAATCGTACCACTTGCGATCATTTGAGCTACCACGGAAATCGTATTAGCTGTCGCTTGTGCCATTGCCGTGATGTTGTTCACACGGTCTTTGAATGTGGTCATTTCATACTTGTATTCAACCGGGACCCCATCTTCAGTCCCACCCACCATCACTCTTAATAACACCGCATCATCACGGTCTTTCAACTCTACAATCGGTTCAATTAATTTTAAAAATACATCGCGAGGTTTAACTTTATGCCCATGAACATCCACTTCATAATCTTGACGTGTTAGGCCTAAATCTACGAGCAGTTTAAACTTTTCGGCATGACCACGATAACGAATCGTTTTATATTCTAATGTTTTTACATTAGAGAAGGAATGAGGCAATGTAGACGTTCCTCCTGATGTATGGAACGCTTCTAGTGGCCCAAACCGTTCGAAATGTAATGTTTCAACCTCCGATAACGCTGACACTTCTGTTTTCTCACCATTTCGGATAATGAGCGCTGGATCTGTGTAGTGGTCCATTAACCCTTCCATTGAGAAAACATGATTGTACTCAAGAGGTGGCTCAGGCTGAACAGGTATTCCACCAACAAACAGACGAATCGATTCAAGATTGTCAAGCTTGCTTGCCCCATAGCCAGATAGAATATTAATCATTCCAGGTGCAACGCCTAAATCTGGAACGACCGTGACCCCAGCAGCCTGTGCATCCTCATTTAAGTTGAGCACTTGATCTGTAATATGTCCGATGTGACCCCCTAAGTCCACAACGTGCGTTCCAACTTTAATACCCGTTTTGGCTACTGTTTCGTTAAAACTATAAAACAATGCATTCACCGCAACGTCGTATTGTTTCATAAAATTGCCTAGTTCCTCTGGATTACTCGCATCTACTTGAAACGCTTCTAGCTTCTCAGAATTTAGCGTATCACAGACCTGATTAGCTCTCGTTAAATCAATATCTGCTAAGCCTACCTCATAAACACCCTCACTATTCACTAAGTCTCTTGCTGCTTCTTTTCCCATTAAACCTGAACCTAATACAGCTACTTTCACGTACAAATTCCCCCTTTGGCTTTATATCTATTCCACGTCTATTTGAGCACGTTGTAATTTCCCACTAAAATCAACGTAAACCGCTTTCCACTCGGTAAACACGTCTAATGCCGCTTGACCAGAATCTCGGTGACCGTTACCTGTGCCTTTTGTTCCACCGAATGGTAAGTGGATTTCCGCACCTGTCGTACCGGCATTCACATACACAATCCCTGTATCTAAATCACGTTGAGCTTTAAATACTTTATTGATGTCTTGTGTAAAAATTGAGCTCGATAAGCCAAAGGCAACATCATTATTGACTTCAATCGCTTCATCTAAATCCTTAACAGGAATAATCGATAATACTGGACCAAAAATCTCCTCTTTCGCAATACGCATATCTGCAGATACATCCGTAAACAACGTTGGCGCATAGTAATAACCTTTACTTAAATCACCTTCGTATAACACACGGCCACCCGCTACCATACGCGCGCCTTCTTCTTGCCCGATTTGCACATACTTCTCAATTTTTCTTAAGCCTGCTTCGTTAATAATCGGTCCGACCTTGTTTTGCTCATCTAACCCATCACCAATGGTTAGTTTTTCAATCTCTACTAATAAACGTTCTTCTAGCTGGTCTTTTACACTTTCATGAACAATCACCCGACTACACGCCGTACAGCGCTGACCACTTGTACCATAAGCACTCCAAACGATGCCTTGAACGGCCAAATCTAAATCCGCGTCATCCATCACAATCACCGCGTTTTTACCGCCCATTTCAAGTGAAACCTTTTTCAATAATTGACCACATTTACCTGCAATCGTACGTCCCGTTTCATTCGAACCTGTAAACGAAATCACGCGAATGTCAGGATGCTCAACCATCGCATCTCCTACTTCAGAACCCGAACCAAATACAACATTCACAACACCTTTAGGAAGTCCTGCTTCAACAAAAATTTTCGCCATTTCATAAGCCATCATCGGCGTTTCGGTTGCTGGCTTCCAAATCACCGCATTTCCAGCCACAATTGCCGGGAACGACTTCCACGTTGCAATCGCAATCGGGAAATTCCATGGCGTAATAATCCCTACAACGCCAACTGGTGCACGCTGGCTCATTGCGAATTTATCTTTTAGTTCTGCAGGCGTGGTGTGTCCAAATAAACGACGACCTTCACCTGCCATATAGAACGCCATATCAATGCCCTCTTGCACTTCACCACGTGCTTCTTCAATGACCTTTCCATTTTCCATCGTTAAAATTTGCGAAAGGTGCTCCTTACGCTCCTTCATAATGTAACCGACTTGATATAATATCTCAGCACGTTGTGGAGCTGGAACAAGTGCCCACTCCTTTTGCGCTTTTTTGGCTGCTTTAACTGCCTGATCCACGTCATCCTTACTCGATAATGGAACATCAATTAATTTCTCACCATTTGCAGGGTTCTTCACAGCCGCAAATTGATCCTGCTTAGCGGCCACCCATTCTCCGTTAATAAAATTAGACAACTTCTTTTCTGTAACGAGTGCGTTAGACATACTATATTCCCTCCATTTATAAATATTAATTGAGGCAGAACCTCAATCATTCACCACTTTGATGTATATTCATTAGTTCACTAATCTTGACTAACAAACTGTTTCATACGACTAACAGCTTCAGTTAATCGCTCATGAGGTACCGATAGAGAAATTCTGAAGTACCCCTCACCTCTAGAACCAAACACATTACCAGGCGTGACAATCACACCTACTTTTTCTAAAAGCTCCGATGAAAAATCCATCGATGACCACCCATCCGGCACGTTTGCCCACACATAAAATGTTCCTCTCGGCTTCTCTACTTGAATGCCCATCTCATTTAAGGCCGTGATGACATGATCTAGTCGCTCTTCATAGACAGCGTTATTTTTTAGTACTGATGATAAATCACTCCGAAGTGCTCTAGCAGCAGCTTTTTGAATCGGTAAAAACTGACTCGTATCCGTGTTACTTTTGACAACTGATAATGCTTCAATTATTGCCTCGTTACCAACGACATAACCAATGCGCCAGCCTGTCATGTTAAAACTTTTAGATAACGATCCAAACTCAACGCCTACTTCCTTTGCCCCCGGAACCTGAAGTAAGCTTGGCGCTTCATAACCTCCAAACGTCATTAAGTCATAAGCAGCATCTTGAGCAATTGCGAAACTATGTTTGTTTGCTAATGAAACCGCTTTCTCAAAAACATCTAAATCAACAGTTCCTGCGGTCGGATTGTTTGGATAATTTAATAGCATTAATTTAATCTTGTTATAAACATCATGAGTGACTGCATCAAAATTGGGTTGAAAATGTTTTGAAGAATCTAAGGGTAGATAAGTTGATGTTCCACCTGATAGATGGATAGCTGATTCGTATACTGGATATCCTGGATCTGGAACCATAACAGTGTCGGAAGGGTTTAAAACTGCTGAGATGAGGTTGGCGATTCCTTCTTTTGATCCAATTAAAGCTAGTACTTCTTTGTCGGGGTCAAGGTTCACCCCGTACCGTGATTGATAATAATCTGCTACCGCTTCACGAAATTCCTGACATCCCCCATACGGTGAATAACGATGGTTACTTGGAATATTAGCTTCTTTGACCAGTTCATCAATGATAAATTGTGGTGTTGGTAGATCTGGGGCTCCGATTCCTAAATCGATGACGTCCATTCCGTTTTGAATGAGCTCTTTCTTCCGCTTGTTAATACGCGAAAAAATATACGGCGGTAACGATTGAACACGTTCTGAGCTAATGTTCAAATTGTAAAACCCCCAATCATTTCAATTATTGAAATCGAGTTTCAAAATTTAAGTATCTACCTCGAGTATATGTGAGAAGACTAATTTTTACAATACTCAGAATAAACAAAAATTACGACATGTTTCGCAGGTTTTGTACGAGCCCATTTGATGTTAGCCTATTCAATTGCAGTTCAGCGCTCTCTTATCGACTTTCAGAGCTCTCCTATCGACATTCACCGCTTCCCTATCGGCATTCACCGCTACCCTATCGGCATTCACCGCTTCTCTATCGACATTCACCGCTTCCCTATCGGCATTTAGCGCTTCTCTATCGACATTCACCGCTTCCCTATCGGCATTCACCGCCCCCCTATCGGCATTCACCGCTTCCCTATCGACATTCACCGCTTCTCTATCGACATTCACCGCTACCCTATCGACATTCACCGCTTCCCTATCGACATTCGACGCTTTCCTATCGGCATTCACCGCCCCCCTATCGACATTCAGCTCCTCCTTATCGAAAAGCACGGCCTTTTATTTCGCTTTCCACTTCCCATCTGGGTCAGCGTTCGTACATTATTCCACAAAAAAACCACGTTAGGTCTATTCCCAACGTGGTTACGCATAAATTATGCTTCACTTTCAATAAATGTAATTAATGATTCCATTGCTTCTTCTTCATCAGGACCTTCTGCCTGAATTTTGACGACTTCGTTTGATCCAATTGCTAAACTCATCACGCCCATGATACTTTTTGCGTTAACACGCTTGCCATCCTTCTCTAGAAAAACATCTGATGAAAAACGGTTGGCTTCCTGTACAAATTTAGCAGCTGGCCTTGCTTGTAAGCCTGTTTCTAATTGAACTGATAATTCTTTTTCAACCAAATTCAGCTACTCCTCTCTATTTTATATTAAAGCGCTTCATTGAAATTTTATATATTATAGCATGAAAAAATGGAAATAAAAAGCGAATCAGGTTTAACTTTCTAATAATTCGCCTTTTCTTAGTTTTTCAGCATATTCATCGATCTTTCTTAGACGGTGGTTGATTCCCGATTTACTAATCTTACCGTTTTTAGATAATTCGCCTAACTCTTTTAGTGTCACATCTTGATGTGTCACTCGAAGCTCTGCCACCTCACGTAACTTCTCCGGCAACGCCTCTAATCCAACAGTCTTTTCAATGTAACGGATATTTTCAACTTGTCTAAATGCTGCACCGATTGTTTTGTTTAAGTTCGCTGTTTCACAATTAACCAATCGATTGACTGAATTACGCATGTCACGCATGATTCTTACATCTTCAAATTTTAGTAGCGCTTGATGGGCGCCGATTAAAATTAAGAATTCAGTGATTTTCTCAGCTTCTTTAATGTAACAAATAAACCCTTTTTTACGTTCATGAGTCTTTGCGTTTAGATCAAAATGGTTTAATAAACGGCAAAGAGCCTCGTTGTGTTCTTCATAGAACGAATATATCTCTAAATGATATGAAGACGTTTCAGGGTTATTCACTGAACCACCGGCCAAAAACGCACCTCTTAAGTATGACTGTTTACAACAATCCTCTTTAATAAAAGAATCTGAGACATCTCGTTTAATCGTAAATGTACCTTCTAAAATTTCAAGATCCGTTAATAAGTTCTTAACCTCTTGATACATTCTAACAATATAGATGTTGTTCTTTTTAAGACGCATTTTTTTACGTACTAAAAGTTCAATCGGCACATCGTACATATGCTTGATTAACGAATAAATCCGTCTTGCGATTGCTGCGTTTTCTGTTTGAACATCTAAAATATATTGACGGTTCGAAAACGAAAGCGAACCATTCATGCGGATTAAAGATGCTAATTCTGCTCGTTTACAACAGTCATCGCTCTCGATGTTCGTTAATTCTTTTTTCGTTTCGGATGCGAATGACATGGTATTCCCCTCATTTCTAACTTCAACTGTTCTAGTCTACCTTCTATTATAACAAGTTGTAAAGAAGTTTTGCTATCTTTTGCTCATCATGTTTTAACGTACCATCTTCATGTAAGCTTGCAATATCTCCTTTTAAAACTTGAACACCTACATTGTGTAAGTTTTCATCATCACATAAAACCGGTGCTGCCTGTTCTTTCGCATAACCTTCTTTAATGTTTGGTGAAATCATTTTACCATGAATTACAATTTCATCAATAAACTTATCACCAACATGGTCATGTAGGGCTTTTATATGTTGTGATGCTGTATAATCATCTGTCTCACCATGTTGTGTCATGATGTTACAAATATAATATTTTTTAGCTTTAGCTTTTAGAAGTGCCTGTTTAATTTCAGGTGCGATTAAATTTGGAATAATACTTGTATATAGGCTTCCCGGTGCGACAACAATCATTTCTGCCTTTTGAATAGCTTGCACAGCTTCTGGTAGTGGCTCGATTTTCGGTGGATCATAAAATACTCGTTTAATCTTTTTTCCAACCTTAGGAATGTTGGATTCACCCCGAACAACCGTCCCGTCTTCAAACTCTGCTTTTAAATACATATTTTCATTCGCGATTGGGTAAATCCGACCTTTTACATTAAAAACTCGAGAAATTTCTTTAATTCCCTTATAGAAATCTCCTGTTATTGAAGTCATCCCTGCTAATATAAGGTTCCCTAAAGAGTGCCCTGAAATACCATTTCCATTCTCAAATCGGTGCTGAAACAATTTTAATAATGTTGGCTCAACATCCGACATCGAAGCGATTACTTTACGAATATCACCTGGAGCTGGAATCGATAAATCCTCTCGCAATCTTCCCGAGCTTCCCCCGTCATCAAAAACAGTGACAATCGCCGAAAGATTTATCGGATATTGTCTTAATCCCCTTAATAACACAGGCAGCCCGGTTCCTCCCCCGATAACGACTACCTTTGGTCCATTAACATTCGTCATATTATCGTTTATTCCCCTTTTCTATATCTCGGTGATAAACATGAGCTGTATACTGTTGATTAATAATTTCTCCCAATTTCTCAGCAATCGCAACAGACCTATGTTGTCCACCTGTACATCCAATGGCAATAACTAACTGACTTTTACCCTCGCGATGATAATGAGGAAGCATAAATTTCAGTAAGTCTTGTAGCTTTCTAACAAACTGTCTCGTTTCTTTCCATTTAAAAACATAAGCATTTACTTCTTGGTTTAAACCAGTTAAATCTCTCATCGATTCGACATAATGAGGGTTTGGTAAAAATCTCACATCAAACATAATATCTGCATCAATCGGTACGCCATGCTTAAAACCGAACGAAACGACTTGAACAGAGAAAATTTGTTGTTTTTTCTCAGAGTAGTTCTTTAATATTTTTTCTCTTAGCTCACGCGCAGAAAGGCCTGTAGTATCTATGATTTTCTGTGCTCGACCTTTTAATTCATCAAGGATTTGACGCTCTTGTTGGATTCCTGATAAAGGTAATCCATCAGGTGCTAGCGGGTGAGACCTTCTTGACTCTTTATATCTTTGAACAAGTGATTCATTAGTCGCGTCTAAAAATAATATATGCTCTTGAATCCAAGTCTCTGCCCCTAATTGATCCAACGTTTCATACAAACTATCAAAAAACTCACGACCACGTAAATCCATTACAACTGCAAGCTTTTTATTTTCTTCAGGATTTTCTTTCATCAACTCTAAAAATTTTGGCAGTAACGTTGGTGGTAGATTATCGACACAAAAGTATCCCATATCTTCAAAACTCTGGATTGCAACTGTTTTTCCTGCACCTGACATACCTGTGATAATCACCAATTCGACGACTTTACTCTGATTTTGCATGACGCCACCCCTCTCACTTTTATACTAATTGATTATCTACGATTTGTTCTTTTAGCTTAAAATCGTATGTATAATAAAACGTACCTGTTAACACAAATTGAGGATCCTCAATGGCATGCTTAATGAGCGTTCGATCACCTTCAGCCATTGGGAGACTTAACACTTCATTTACTGGAACCCATTCTAAAGTCCCTTCTGGCGTGTGCTCAAGCACCTTACCCTCTGCTTGATGACAAACGTATGTAAACATCATCCATTCTTGATCATCATCCATAACAAAATTAAAAACACTTGATAACTTTGGATTAATTAATTTCAACCCAGTTTCTTCTTTATATTCACGCTTGATCGCACGATTAATACTTTCTTCTGGCTCCATTTTACCACCCGGAGCAGCATACCAATTACGTCTAGGCTTTTTTAACATAAGAACTTGTTCATCATGAATGTATACGGCATTTGTAACACGTTGCATAACGTTCACTCCCTTGTGTTCTCTATCCTTATTATACATCTATATGAGTACTAATAACAGAGCAGAAGTTTTGAATGATGACATTCGTTGTATTTTAATAAAAATGTCTATCCGACTTTGTATATCGAGTTTCACAAGTGATCTTGCTCTTCGGACAGACACATCAGCCATTTTCAGTTTGACAGACATTCTACCCAATTTCACGTGCACACGTACAGATTTGAACGTCTCAACGTCTCATGCCGGTATAATCTATCCGAAATTCGATTGTTATGAACGGCTCTCATCTGTTTATGAACGGGTTCTCAGCATTTATGAACGGGTTCACTGCATTTATGAACGGGTTCACTGCGTTTATGAACGGGTTCACTGCGTTTATGAACGGGTTCACTGCGTTTATGAACGGGTTCACTGCGTTTATGAACGGGTTCCCAGCATTTATGAACGGGTTCTCAGCATTTATGAACGGGTTCTCAGATTTATGAACGTCACTCTTAACCTCTATAAACATACAAAAAAAACACACAGGCTATATAAACCTGTGTGGCTAACTAATCTATAGTTAATAAAGGGGGTCAATTAATTAACCCTATTATAACGAATCATTGTTTCATCCGTGTTACACACGAGTTAAAAAGCCGTTACGATTATTGTTCAACCTTTAACTCTTCCATAAGGTTTTCAATATAATGCTGAGCAGACTGAGCTGCAATACTTCCATCGCCAGTTGCTGTAACGATTTGACGAAGTTCTTTATCACGGATATCACCAGCAGCAAAAATTCCCGGTACGGCTGTTTCCATGTTTTCATTCGTCTTGACATAACCTTCATCAGTTGTGATGCCAATGTCTGTGAACGCTTGGTTTAATGGAATCATACCGATGTAAATGAACACACCGTCAATTTCTTCTTCATAAGTTTCGTCCGTTTCGTTATTATAAAGAACAGCGCTACCGACTTTACCGTCTTTTTCTTTAATCTCTTTCATTTCAGTGTTCCACTTAAAGTCGATCTTCTCATTATCAAACGCACGTTGTTGTAAAATTTTCTGAGCACGTAACTCATCACGACGGTGCACAATTGTCACTTTGTTCGCAAAGCGTGTTAAATAAACACCCTCTTCAACAGCCGAGTCACCGCCACCGACAACGAATAAGTTTTTATCGCGGAAGAATGCTCCGTCACAAACCGCACAGTAAGAAACACCGCGACCGCTGTATTCTTCTTCTCCAGGGATGCCTAATTTTTTATATTGAGCACCTGTAGCTAAAATCACTGCACGAGCTTTATATTCTTTGTTACCTGCAATAACGGTTTTGAATTCTTTTCCGTCTTTAATTTCTTTAATATCACCAAATGCATACTCTGCACCAAACTTTTGAGAATGCTCAAACATTTTATTAGATAAATCCGGCCCAAGAATGTGATCATAGCCTGGGTAGTTTTCAACATCTTCAGTATTAACCATTTGTCCACCTGGCACACCACGCTCAAGCATCAATGTATCTAAGTTAGCGCGAGATGTGTAAACAGCTGCAGTTAAACCTGCAGGACCTGCACCAGCAATGATTACGTCATAAATTCGTTCTTCCGTCATGACCTCAACTCCTTTTTTCTACTTCTTTATATATCATATTAGAACTGTATGTTAGCGACAAACTTTTTGCTTATACCCTTAACCGTATTAACTAAAAGACTGAAGTGATGGGTGCTTTTCCAGACCTTGTTTCCAAATTTGAATACTCTTATCCATTAGGTCATGAGCCGCCAAAACCGTTGCATACCAATAATAATAGCTTAAATAATTGGATACCTCGTACTGATTAACTTGTTGGAAGCGCCAAAGAGCTTGCTCATACTCTTTCACACGTGCAAATGTAATAGCTAGTTTTAATTTTTGCGGTTCATACGTCGGATATACATTATAAAGTGATGGTAACAATTCTTCAAACTCTCTGTTTTTACCACTTTCAAAATAAAAATATACTAAGTTAAGGCGACTATGAAGATTAGTGGGATCCTGCTCAAACCACGCCTCTTCTAATGTAATCGCTTCTTGTTGATCACCTTTTCTAAATAACGCATAAGCATACTCATGTTTTGCTGAAAAATATTCAGGATAAAGAGTCATCATCTCTTCTAAAATTTCAAGAGCCTCTTCCCACTCCTCATGCTCTAAATGGTAAAAAGCTGTTTCCTGATGAATCATAATTTCATCCATCTCATCGATATCAAAATCATCTTCTTCATATTCCTCAGCTGATAATTGATCTAACATATCAAGAAGTCTAACCACTTCATCTCTAAAGTCACCATTCTCTTGTAACTCTAGATACTTATGACCAAACTTTTTTGCCTCATAAAATAGACCTAAATGCGCATAATTGTTGGCTAATAAATAAAAACAATCCGGATAAGCATGTCCATGATGATCGACTACTTGTTGTAAAAGATCATTCGCACGATGGTATTGACCAATCTCCGTGTACAAGACCGATAACTGAGACAAATAAAGCGGATTGTTTGGCTTAAGCTCTAAAGCCTTTTGAAACCATTTCTCAGCCTTTTCAAAACGCTTACCTTGAAATGCTTTTACGCCATATGAAAAATAAAAATCACCCTCATGACGATATGGGATAATATTAGAATCTCTAGTTTGCATAAAGGCCTCCCGAACTTAGATTACAGTCCAAGTATAGCATAGTTGTCTAACTTTGACGTATTTTGCAGAATTTTCAATTATAAAGGAGGCATGTTGGTGCAAACTGCAATTAAATTTAGCGAAACAACACATAAAAAGTCAAAACAAAAATCCCACAGTTTTAGATCTGTGGGACTGGTTCTTTAGCTTCTTTAATTGCTTTTTGAAGTTCAGCAACATAATCTTGATATTGCTCGTTACGCCAATTAAAATACTTTTTCATAAAATCGGTAACCGCATGTTGATGTTCCTTTACCCATTCTATATTAAAATATAATGCTCCAGTTCTTCTAACAAAGAAGTCAACTGGCTTATAAACTTGTTCGTACTCTAATGTGTACATTAATTCAGCATAGACTTCTTTAGGCATTCCTAAATCATTGGGTGCCTGCTCGTAGTAATAAAACACTTTCTGAACATTTGATCCATAACGATGAACTAACGATTGAGCCACGGCTTCTTTTATACCGATTTTTTGACCTTCATAAATCATTAGTAACGAAAAGGATTCAAAGCCTTTTGAGCCGTTGACGTCTCCGCCACTAATCGGAAGGTGTTTCGTGCTCGATTTAGGAACATCAATATTTAATTGCTTTGCGGCTAAATCTACAACTTGCTGAGCCATTTTTCGATAACCTGTTAATTTACCACCAGCAATCGACATTAGGCCTGAATCGGATACGAAAATTTCATCTTTTCTAGAAATCTCAGAAGGGCTTTTACCTTCCTCATGAATAAGTGGTCTCACACCAGACCAAGTAGACTCGATGTCATCTTCTAAAAGCTTGACGTTAGGAAACATTTGATGGATCGTTTCTAATAAATAAATTCGATCCTCTCTTGTCACCGTCGGATTCGTTAAATCACCTTCAAACGGTGTATCGGTTGTTCCAACGTACGTTTTGCCATCACGAGGAATGGCAAACACCATTCGACCATCAGGCGTGTCATAATAGATTGCTTGCTGTAGCGGAAACTTTGTATGATCAAACACTAAGTGAACACCTTTTGTATGAAACAAATACTTATCCTTTTTTACGTGATCCATCGAACGAATTTGATCAACCCATGGTCCTGTAGCATTTACGATCTTTTTACCAAACACTTCATGAACTGTGCCATCCGTTAAGTCGTGAGCTTTTACTCCAACTACGTGACCATCATTATATAAAAGCTGTTCGACCTTCATATAATTAAAAGCTGTTGCACCGTTTTCGATGGCCTTCTTTAAAACTTCTAACGTTAACCTAGCATCATCGGTTTTGTATTCGACATAATAGCCGCTACCTTTAAGCCCATCACGATTTAATAACGGTTCACGGTCAAGCGTCTCCTCTACCGTTAGCATTTTGCGGCGTTCATCTTTTTTCACGCCTGCCAAAAAGTCATACACTCTAAGCCCGAGATTCGTCGTTAACGGGCCAAATGTACCTTTTTCATAGAACGGTAGCATCATCCACTCAGGCGTCGTTACATGTGGGCCATTTTCATAAACGATGTCCCGTTCCTTACCGACTTCGGCAACCATTTTCACCTCAAAGTTCTTAAGGTAACGTAAACCACCGTGTACTAACTTAGTTGAGCGACTCGATGTACCTGCAGCAAAATCTTGCATCTCTAAAACCACAACCGATAAGCCTCGTGTGACAGCATCTAACGCAATTCCCGCTCCAGTGATGCCTCCACCTATTACGACAAGGTCAAATTCTTCTTTTAATGCACTTTTGTTTTCTTCACGATGTTTATTCGACATAGCAGTCAAGATCTAACACCCTTTCTACGATATAAAAGCTTGTGTCGCTTTAACGGCTCTCTTCCAGCCATCATATTTTTCCTCTCGTTCATCCTCACTCATGTTCGGTTCAAACATGCGATCCGTTTTCCACTGATTCGCGATTTCATCTTTACTATCCCAATAACCAACAGCTAAGCCTGCTAAGTAAGCAGCCCCTAAAGCAGTTGTTTCATTCACAACTGGGCGTTCGACATTAGCATTTAAAATATCACTTTGGAATTGCATTAGAAAATCATTTTGCACGGCGCCACCATCAACACGTAAGGTTTTAAGTTTTAAACCAGCATCTTCAATCATCGCATTGACGACATCCTTCGACTGGTAAGCTAGTGATTCAAGTGTTGCGCGAATAAAGTGTTCCTTTTCAGTACCACGCGTTAAGCCAAAAACAGCTCCTCGGGCATGACTGTCCCAATACGGTGTGCCTAGTCCAACAAATGCCGGTACCACGTACACACCATCAGTAGATTCCACACGTTTAGCATACATTTCACTATCTTTAGCTGATTTGAACAATCTAAGACCATCGCGCAACCATTGGATTGCAGAACCAGCAACAAAAATACTACCTTCTAATGCATAGTGTACCTCGCCGTCAACACCCCATGCTAATGTTGTCAATAAACCATGGTCTGAGGTCACCGCTTCACGACCTGTGTTCATTAACATGAAGCATCCTGTACCATACGTATTTTTCGCCATTCCTTTTTCAAAACACGCCTGGCCGAATAAAGCCGACTGTTGATCGCCGCACGCACCTGCGATTGGAACTTCATAGCCTTGAAATTGATATTCAGCCGTTTTCCCATAAACTTCAGAAGACGGTCGCACTTCCGGTAGCATGCTTTTCGGAACATCTAATATTTCTAAAAGCTCATCATCCCATTTCAATTCATGGATGTTATACATTAATGTGCGAGATGCATTTGAGTAATCGGTCACATGCACTTTCCCGCCTGATAACTTATAGATCAGCCATGTGTCAATCGTGCCAAACATAAGATCCCCGTTTTCCGCCTTTTCTTTGGCACCATCTATATGATCTAAAATCCACTTCACCTTTGTTCCTGAAAAATATGGATCTAACAGTAAACCTGTTTTTTCTCTAAAAAGAGGCTCGTGGCCTTCATTCTTAAGTGTTTCGCAAATGTCCTCTGTTTGTCTAGATTGCCAAACAATCGCTTTATGAATCGGTCTTCCTGTATGACGGTCCCAAACAACCGTGGTTTCACGTTGATTGGTAATCCCGATTCCGGCGATTTGATTCGGTTCAATGTCAGCTTTTCTTAACACTTCAGACATACAAAATTGCGTCGACGTCCAAATTTCATTAGCGTCATGCTCCACCCAACCTGGTTGCGGGAAATACTGCTTGAACTCTTGCTGAGCAACCTCAACCATTTCCCCTTTTTTGTTAAACAAAATGGCTCTTGAGCTAGTTGTACCTTGATCTAACGATAAAATGTATTGTTCCATTCCGATTCCTCCCTTGAGGTATGTATTATATTATTCCCTTTGAGATTGATCAGTAAAACATGAATGATAGAGTGTTAATCGTTGAAGTAAGTATATTGAAATATTGATTTGTGTTAAGCGAAGGTGGCGACTCCAGCGGGAACAGCACGGACTGAAAATCCTCTTTGAGAAGAAAATAACTTTTCTTCTCAAAGATAGTTGAAGCCGTGCCCGCGGAAAGCGTCCACCGAAAGCGTTTCACAATTCAACAATAATTTTCAAAAGATATAATATTTAAAAACGCATACGATCTTAGTCTCTTCTAAGAAGTATACGTCTTTCAGTCATAAATTATTTCTGTTGTAATTGGCGTTGTTCCATCTCTTCCTTCGTATAGATGAGCTTCATTGGATTTCCACCAACAAAACAGCCAGCGGGTACATCTTCATGCACTAGCGTTCCAGCAGATACAATCGCACCATCGCCAATGGTAACACCAGGTAAAATTGTGCTGTTCGCACCAATCATCACCTCATCACCAATGATGACATCTCCTAGCCTGTACTCTTCAATTAAATATTCATGGGCTAAGATTGTCGTGTTATAACCTACGATCGAATTTCGACCAATTGAAATTTTTTCAGGAAACATAACATCGGGCATCACCATTAAGGCTAAAGCTGTAGACTTACCAATTTTCATGCGCAAGAACGTGCGATAGAGCCAATTTTTCACTTTTAACGAAGGTGAGTAACGACCTAACTGAATGAAAATAAAATTTTTACACACCTTTAAAAATGGAACTGTTTTATAAATTTGCCAAAGTGAATTGCTTTCCGTTACTCTATAACGTTCTGTCTTGCGCATGACCCTCACTCCTCAACAATCTCAAGTAAGTCAGAAATATGATTTAAGACGTAGTCTGGATTTAATGACTCAATAAAGTCTTTCCCTTTTGCTGACCAAGCCACACCCGCGGTTTTGGTCCCCGCACTTTGCCCTGCATGGATATCGTGAGAATTATCTCCAATCATGATGGTTGTTTCAGGATTTCCACCAAGTGCGTCCATCCCTTTCAACACCGGTTCAGGATCTGGTTTGGCATTACTAACATCATCTAAACCAATGACGACATCAAAAAATTGATCTAAGTGAGTAAGCTCTAATCCTTTTAAGGCTGTCTCACGAATCTTAGTTGTGACAATCGCCATTTGATAGCCTTTTTCATGTAGCGCTTGGATGGTTTCAAATACACCGTCATAGCTTTTTACATATAAATCGTGGTTGGATAAATTATGCTCGCGATAAGTTTTAACCATTTCTTCAACTTGATCAGGGTTCACTTTTTCAAATGAATCGCGTAATGGCGGTCCAATAAATTGTAAAATATCTTCTCTTGTATATTCTTTATCTAAATGTGCTTTAAACGTATGTTTGAACGATTCAACGATTAGCTCATTCGTATCAATTAACGTTCCATCCAAATCAAACAGAATCGTACGTATGCTCATGTGTGACTGCATCCTTTCTGGTGTCTTTTTCTTTATTTTTTTCATATCGGTTCCAAATATAAGCTATAGTTGCGGTTAGAATTATAGCCGTCGTTAATCTAATCAATAACAATGGCCATACAGGGATACCTAGCGGAATAAAAACAAGCGTATCTTCAACAACAGCGTGACATGTTACAAGAAATATTAACACGAGGGTCATATCTTTTCTAGAAACATTGTCTTCTTTAACCGCTTGAATCATTAAGCCTGCACCGTACGCAAGACCAATCGTTAAACCAGCAACTAACGTCATTGATGCATTTTCTTTTACCCCTAACATTCTTGTAAAAGGCGCAAGCTTCTGAGACATCCAATCCATCCACTGATGCTCTTTCAACCATTGCATCACGATCATTAGCGGAATGACAATAGCTGCTAACTGGACAATTGAAAGGAATGCTGTCTCCAAACCAGTTAAGGCGATCTCACCCCAACCATTTGGTTCAGGACCATCATTAGAGATTAGCCCATACTTCGCCATTTCCTGACCACCTTGCCAGAATAAGTTAACGAGAACAGCTGACACGACAGCTAACCCAACTCTGACAGCAATAATAATCCAAAACTTAACCCCTACTTTAGCTGCCACCGCTGACTCTATAAACAAATTATGAGAGAACGATAGCATCAACGCTAATATAAACACTTCTTTAACGGTAAAATCAAAGCTAACAATCGCGCCAATCCCAGCGTATAAATTAAGCGCATTACCTAGCACCAATGGTACCGCCGCTTCACCTGGTAAACCAAGTAGGGTCATAAGTGGTGCAATCCAGTCAATCACCCATGAGAGAACAGGTGTGTACTGAAGGATTGTAACGATTAACGTAATAGGAAAAATAATTTTTCCTAACGTCCAAGTTAACTGTAAGCCACTTTGGAATCCCCTCTTTAATGTTCCCTTCATCTTTCTCGTCTCCCTTGGTTGAATCTATTTCTTTTTCTTCTTTTTATTTGTTTGACCTTTTTTCTTTAATGACGTCCCATCGTATAAAACATCATCGTAACCTTTTTTATGTCTGTAATATAGAACTAATAAGCTACCTAAAATGAGTAGAATCGAAATCACTTGTGCGGTACGTAATCCTGGAATGATGTATAAACTATCCGTTCTCATTCCTTCAATAAAGAAACGTCCGAATGAATACCACATCACGTACGTTAAGAAAATAACACCGCGGCGTGGGTTCACTTTATATCTTAAAACTATTAAAAGAATAATGCCTAACATACTCCATACTGATTCATATAAGAATGTTGGGTGATGATAAACCCCATCAACACACATTTGATTCATTATGAAATCTGGAATGTATTGGTGGAAGTTTTGATAAGCAGATTCAGAGATCGGCCCACCGTAAGCCTCTTGGTTCATAAAGTTACCCCAGCGGCCTAACATTTGACCAATTAAAATACTAGGTGCCGCAATATCTGCAACTTTCCAGAACGATACATCTTTTTTCTTAGCGTAAAAATAAGCCACTAATACAGAGGCAATTAATGCACCGTGAATGGCTAAACCACCTTCACGGATATCGATCATTTCTAAAAATGAATCATAATGTTCCCATTGGAATATGACGTAGTATAATCTAGCCCCAATGATGGCGGCAGGTATAGCGAACACTAATAAATCGATAAAGAAATCTTTATGTAACCCTAAACGCTTAGCTTCGCGCTGAGCAACAATCAACCCTATCAGGGCACCTAACATAATTAAAAATCCATACCAATATACAGGAAATGGTCCAAGATTCAAAAACACTCGGTCATATGGTTCTGCCGTACAATACATCGATTACTCTCCTTTTATTCGATTTCGTTTTTATCTACATCGTCTATGACTGAATTTAATCGATTAGAAAATTCCTCTGCTGTGTTAATCCCCATCCGTTTTAAACGGAAATTCATCGCGGCTACTTCAATAATAACCGAGACATTTCGTCCAGGTCGAACTGGTATCGTTGCTTTAGGTAATTCCACATCCATGATTTTCATTTTGTCTTCATCTAATCCCAGACGGTCATACTGTTTATCCGCTGCCCAAGTTTCTAAGTGGACAACCAATGAAATACGCTTATAATTACGAACAGCACCAGCTCCGAATAATGTCATCACATTGATAATACCTAATCCTCTAATTTCAAGTAAATGCTCAATGAGATTCGGTGGATTCCCAATTAACGTATCATAATCCTCTTGTCGAATCTCCACGTTATCATCTGCTACTAAGCGGTGACCACGTTTAACGAGCTCAAGTGCTGTTTCACTTTTACCAATACCACTTTTACCTGTGATTAGAACACCAACACCATACACATCCACTAATACACCATGTAAAGCTGTTGATGGTGCAAATTTAGTATCTAAAAATGTGGTCAATCGGCTAATGACGCGTGTCGTCTTATAAGGCGAACGCATAACCGGCACCCCTGCTTGATTAGCAGCTTCAACTAAGGCTTGAGGAACATCAAGCCCACGGGTAATAACAATACCGGGAGTCACATCTGTACACAACCGTTCCATACGGTCTGCGATTTCTTCTGGTTTCAAATCATATAAAAATAATAACTCTGTACGTCCCATTAACTGAAGACGTTCTTTTGGGTAATGCGTAAAATATCCGGCCATCTCCATTCCCGGCCTCGATATATCACTACTGAAGATTTCACGATGCACACCATCTTCACCAGCCACTAACTCTAAATCAAAACGTTCTATTAAATCCTTCGTACGGACCTTAATCATCCGTCTCTCTCCTTTTTACATCACATCATTATTCATAACTATATCATATCTTAAAAACGCTTATCATTAAAAAGGTTTATAAAAGAATTTCGATTAGGTTAAGCCAATTGTTGATTGAGGAAGCTCGAATATTAGTAGAAACGCTCTGTTTGTCGATTAGGAGAGGCCTAATATCGATAGAAATGCTCCGATTGTCGATTAGGAGAGGCCTAATATCGATAGAAACGCTCCGATTGTCGATTAGGAAAGCTTCAATGTCGATAGAAATGCTCCGATTGTCGATTGGGAAAGCCCGAATATCGATAGAAACGCTCCGTTTGTCGATTGGGAAAGCCCGAATATCGATAGAAACGCTCCGTTTGTCAATTGGGAAAGCCCGAATATCGATAGAGACGAACCGTTTGTCGATTGGGGGAGCTTCAATGTCGATAGAAACGAACCGTTTGTCGATTGGGAAAGCTCCAATGTCGATAGAAACGCTCCGTTTGTCGATTGGGAAAGCCCGAATATCGATAGAAACGCTCCGTTTGTCGATTGGGAAAGCCCGAATATCGATGAAGACGAACCGTTTGTCGATTGGGAGTGCTTCAATGTCGATAGAAACGCTCCGTTTGCCAATTGGGAAAGCCCGAATATCGATGAAGACGAACCGTTTGTCGATTGGGAGAGCTTCAATGTCGATAGAAACGAACCGTTTGTCGATTGGGAAAGCTCCAATGTTGATAGAAACGCTCCGTTTGTCGATTGGGAAAGCTTCAATGTCGATAGAAATGCTCCGTTTGTCGATTGGGGGAGCTTCAATGTCGATAGAGGTGCACTAATTTTCGATTGGGGTGGCCAAACTTTCAATAAACATAAATATAATCCCCCTCTACTTGAGAGGAGGATTATATTTAATTCAACACTTCTTTTAAAATCTTTTGCAAGATTGTATTTAAGATCGTAATAATAATTGCGGCTAAAATTGCGATTCCAAATCCATTTATAATAAAATCGCTACCTAGTAGACTTTGGGTAATCATCAGGGTAATCGCATTGATGACAAATAAAAACAGTCCTAATGACAGAATCGTGATTGGTAACGTTAAAAAGACTAATATAGGTTTGACGATTGCGTTCAAGATTCCTAGAATGATACTCGCTAACACGGCTGTCTGAACACCATTAATATCAATGCTTTGGAATAGTTCATTTACGGCTAGTAAAGCAATCGTGTTAACGACAATTGAAATAATCCAATTTTTTAACATCATAAGTCCCCTTTTAACTAAAACTATTTATTTTAATACTTCCTGTTTTAGCTTCTACATCCACATCTAAGTAAGGGTCGTTCTCTGTTGTATTATAAAATTTAACTGTTTTCTTAACAATCTGGTCATCTACTTTTTGAACAACTACGTTCGGTAGATTTACATCAACACTACCAACACTCGTATTCGCAAAACCTTTAACCTTAATATCATTTGGCAGATACAACTGACATGACCCAGTTGTGGTTTTCAGGTTTGCTTTTTTAACATTAGAGTTTCTTAAGAAAGAGCGAAGGCTTCCTGTTGTTACATCAGCATCTAAATATTCAACATCTCCATCGTAGTAAATGGAACCTGTCGTCGTTTCAAGCTTAGCCTGAGATAATTTAGCCTGGTTTAAACGAATCGATCCATGTCTAGTTTCAACATAAACCGAATCGCCTTGGTAATCATCTAAGCGAATACTGCCATTAATACTCGACACTCGCGCCAAATTAACATTTAACTCCCTTGCTTTAACCGAGCCATTAATAGTTTTCACATAAGCTTGTTCATAGGCCTTCTTAGGTAAATGTATGATTAATTCAGCTGAAACATTCTTCTCATCTTGCTTAATATGGAGCGTATCATTGGTGACACCTGCTGATAATGAATCATCGAATATCTTCTCAGCTTTACTTTGATCATTCTCTTTAAATACCTTACCGTTCACTTCGATTAAAAGTTCACTATTATCAGTCGGAATAAACTCAACTGACCCATTTACTAAATCTAAATCCAGTTGTGTTAAACCTTCTGATGAAAAGTTAAAGCGACGTTTAACATTTACATGGTTAAACGTAAACTCAAAAGGACCTTCTTTTATACGTTGAATTGTGTCATCTATAAAACTTAAGAAGCCATCTTTGAAGCTTTTAAACTCATTTTTGAACTCTTTAAACGAATCTTGTTCGTCATCATAACTAGACTGACTTTCTGATTGTTTTGGCTTTTGCCCCTTTTCTAAGGCGTCTAATAATTTTTCTGCCTCTTCAGACGTTAAATGGCCTTCCTCTAATAACTTTAAAATTTTATTACGCTCTTCACTCATTTTAAAATTCTCCTCCTTGTAACATCTTACCTTAATTGTATGTAAAGATAAGATGCTCGCCATCAATCATCAGACCGAAATCTTAATACTTATTTTCAGCCTGTAGACGGAGATTAATAGTTGATTTGATCAACATCAACTTCATAAAAGCCTTCGTACCGGAAGCGTTCCATTGCCGCTTCATACTCATCATCAGATTCACTATTAGCTAGTAGCTGGTTTAGCATTCCCACTGCTTGAGAACGATGAGCTTTAATAGCATCAAGCTTTTTATCAAATGAATCAATTAAATCAACCACCACATTTGGCTTACCTAGTCTCTCACGATGATCATTTGAAAATGCTGTAGCCCAAACAGTAGGACGTTTACCCGGTTCCATCAGTTTGACTGCTTCAAACGTTGCTGCCCCCATGGCATTATGGTCTGGGTGAACAGCAAACCCAGGATAGAATGTGATCACTAATGAAGCCTCTAAATCCTCTAGGTATTTTTTAAAACGTTCAGCCATCTCATCTCTTGGTTCAAATTCAATCGTTTTATCACGATACCCTAGCATTTCTAAGTTCATATCTAATACCGAACAAGCATCCTGCAATTCTTTTTTTCTAATCTCAGGAAGTGTTTCACGATTAGCAAAAAATGGACTCCCCATATTACGTCCCATTTCTCCTAAAGTTCCACAGAGATACGTAACAGGGACATCAGCTTCTCTAAATTTTGAAATTGTCCCTGCCGCACCAAACGACTCATCATCGGGGTGCGGATAGATAACTACGACATGTTTATGATCTTTAAAATTCATTACAGTTCCCCCTTAGTAAGAAAATGGCTCAGGGCTAATTTGTAGTGCAACCATTAGACGCCCTTCACGATCATGACCGGCTAATAACAATTGGTTCTTATCGGTATATTCAAAATCTGTTAAACCCTCAGCATAAATCCAGCCAATATCATGCTTTAAACCAACTCGGAAAGAATCGTCATGTTCGACGACTTTTCCTTGTTTATAAGTTAATTGTGCGTTTCTAATATAAGCACCGACATTATAAGCGTTCGCATTAAAATGACTCGCATACGCCCCATTCGTCGTTTCGAGATGGACATATACTGGTTGATCCGCAAATTGATTTATATAATCTTGTACGACATCTAGTTTAATGGCTTCCATCGTTTTTCCCCTTTCATTTAGCCGTGCTTTCTAAAATTTTCTCTTGCATTCGTTTTCGGTCTCGTTCGAGAACTGGTCCTAGGTATTGGCCTGTAAATGATTCTTCAACTTCAGAAACCTCTTCAGGTGTACCAGTCGCAATAATTTGACCGCCACCTTCTCCACCTTCTGGACCTAAGTCTATAATATGGTCTGCTGTTTTAATGACATCTAAATTATGTTCAATGATTAATACACTATCTCCATTTTCGACTAACCGTTGCAACACAGTTAATAGTCTTGAGATGTCATGAACATGAAGACCCGTTGTTGGCTCATCTAAAATATAGAACGATTTACCGTTTGAACGACGGTGTAATTCACTAGCTAGCTTCACACGCTGGGCTTCACCACCAGATAAAGTTGTTGCTGGCTGGCCTAACCGAATATAACCAAGGCCAACATCATCAATCGTCTGAAGCTTACGTTTAATTTTAGGAATGTTTTCAAAGAACTCTAATGCTTCTTCGATTCTCATATTTAATACATCGGCAATATTTTTACCTTTATATTTAACTTCTAATGTTTCACGGTTATAACGTTTTCCATGACACACTTCACACGGAACATACACATCAGGTAAGAAGTGCATTTCAATTTTAATAATCCCATCACCTTTACAGGCTTCGCAACGGCCACCTTTTACATTAAAACTAAAACGCCCTTTATTGTAGCCTCGAATTTTAGCCTCACTCGTTTGCGCAAATACATCACGAATATCATCAAATACCCCAGTGTAGGTCGCAGGGTTAGAACGTGGTGTACGTCCGATTGGCGATTGATCAATATCAATGACTTTTTCTAATTGATCGATCCCTCTAATTTCCTTGTGTTTACCTGGCTTTTTTTTCGCACGATGTAGCTTTTGAGCTAATGATTTATATAAAACTTCATTAATTAGTGTACTTTTTCCTGAACCAGACACACCTGTAACGACTGTCATTAAACCTAATGGAATCGAGACATCTACATTTTTAAGGTTATTTTCTTCTGCTTTTTTAATTTGTAGCGTCCGCTTTTTGTTAAGTTTACGACGTTCCTTCGGTAATGGAATGAATTGTTTACCACTTAAATATTGTCCTGTTAATGATTGTTCTGCTTCCATTACCTGCTGTGGCGTTCCATCAGCCACGATTTCCCCACCCTGTGCACCTGCACCTGGTCCAATATCAATAAGCCAGTCAGCCGCTAACATCGTGTCTTCATCGTGTTCAACAACAATCAGTGTATTATCTAGATCACGCATACGTTTTAACGTTGCGATTAAACGATCATTATCACGTTGGTGAAGACCAATCGATGGTTCATCCAATACATATAACACGCCTGTTAAAGCTGAACCAATTTGAGTTGCCAAGCGTATTCGCTGCGCCTCTCCACCAGATAAAGTACCTGCAGAACGAGACAATGTTAAGTAACTAAGACCAACGTTCACTAAGAAAGATAATCGATCCTTAATCTCCTTAACGATCATCTTAGCGATTTGTTCTTCTTTTTCACTTAATTCAATCGCTTGAATCCAGTCTAACGCATGTGCCACGGATTTCTCCGTCACTTGGCCGATGTGAAAACCATTTACTTTAACCGCCAAGGCTTCTTCAGATAAACGATACCCCTCACATGTAGGACAATCCTTCTGCGCCATATACTTCTCCATCTGTTCACGGACATAACTCGAAACCGTCTCATGATAACGTCTAGACACATTAGAAATAACACCTTCGAAGTAAATCTCATTTTCGCGGACTTGCCCTTTACGACTTTCATATTTAAATAAAATTCGTTCTTTTCCACTTCCATATAAAATTTTATTGAGTTGCTTTTTAGGGATGTCTTTTATTGGTGTATCCATATCAATCCCATAGTGTTCACAAACGCTTTGTAATAAAGATGGGTAATAATTAGATGAAACGGGCTTCCACGGTGCAATCGCGTGCTGATTTAATGTTAAATCCCAATCAGGTATAACCAAATCTAAATCTACTTCTAAGTTTGACCCTAACCCATCACAAGTCGGACAAGCACCAAAAGGACTATTAAACGAGAATAGTCTTGGTTCAAGTTCTCCAATTGTAAATCCACATTTAGGACAGGCATGGTTTTCATTGAAAAATAGCTCATCACCATCGATTAAATCAACAATCGCTTGACCACCACTCAACTTTAATGCCGTTTCAAAGGAATCAGATAAGCGCGATTCAACGCCTTCCTTGACGATAATACGGTCAACGACCACTTCAATCGTGTGCTTCTTATTTTTATCAAGCTGAATGTCTTCACTGATCTCACGCATTTCTCCATTAACTCGCAAACGAATATACCCTTCTTTTTTAAGGTCTTCTAAAACTTTTGCGTGCTCACCTTTACGTCCTGATACAACTGGTGAGAGAACTTGAAGCTTTGTACGTTCTTCAAGCTCCATAACTCTGTCTACCATTTGTTCAACGGTTTGAGCTGAAATTTCCTCGCCATGTATCGGACATATCGGATGCCCAACCCTTGCATATAGTAAACGTAAATAATCATAAATCTCCGTTACAGTACCAACTGTTGACCTTGGGTTTTTACTCGTTGTTTTTTGGTCGATAGAGATCGCAGGTGATAACCCTTCAATCGCATCAACATCTGGTTTATCCATTTGCCCTAAAAACTGACGTGCATATGCCGATAGCGATTCAACATAACGACGCTGACCTTCTGCATAAATCGTATCGAATGCGAGCGATGATTTACCTGAACCTGAAAGCCCCGTCATGACAACTAATTTATTTTTCGGTATCTCAATATCTATATCTTTTAAATTATGGGCACGTGCCCCTTGAATCGTAATGGACTTCATTTTAATAAATCATCCTTCCGCTTTTAACTCTGCAATGACGTCACGTAATTCCATTGCTTTTTCGAAATCTAATTCTTTAGCGGCTTGTTTCATTTCCGCTTCCATACGTTCAATCATTTCGGCTTTTTCAGCTTTAGATAAATCTTTATATTGCGCAACCTGATCATCTTCACTATCAGAGTCATACGTAGCCCTAATTACATCACGAACTTCTTTCTTAATGGTCTTCGGTGTGATGCCGTGTTTTTCATTATAAGCCATTTGAATTTCACGACGGCGAGTCGTTTCATCCATTGCATATTGCATTGACTTCGTAATTTTATCCGCATACATAATGACTTCCCCGTTTTCATTACGCGCGGCACGCCCCATTGTTTGGACAAGGGACCTTTCTGAACGTAAGAACCCTTCTTTATCAGCATCAAGTATGGCAACCAATGACACTTCCGGAATATCAAGTCCTTCACGTAAAAGGTTAATCCCAACTAATACGTCGTATACACCTAGACGCAAGTCACGAATAATCTCAATACGCTCTAATGTTTTAATTTCAGAGTGTAGATAAGCAACCTTAATTCCCATCTCCTGAAGATAATTCGTTAAATCCTCAGCCATTTTAATGGTTAATGTCGTTACGAGAACGCGCTCCTCTCTCTCTTTACGTTTATTAATTTCTCCAATTAAATCATCAATTTGTCCTTTAATCGGACGAACATCAATTTGCGGATCTAATAAACCAGTTGGACGTATTATTTGCTCTATAACTCCAGGAGAATGTTCTAACTCATAATCACCTGGTGTAGCAGACACATATAAAATATTATCAATATGCTTCTCGAATTCTTCAAACTTTAACGGACGGTTGTCTAATGCAGATGGCAGTCTAAAACCATGATCGACTAAAGTCATCTTACGCGCTCTATCCCCATTATACATTCCACGAATCTGTGGGACCGTTACGTGCGACTCATCAATCACAATTAATGAATTATCCGGAAAATAATCCAATAATGTATATGGCGTTGCACCTGGTTCACGTAATGTTAAATGTCTTGAGTAATTTTCAATTCCTGAACAAAAACCCATTTCATTCATCATCTCAAGATCATATTTTGTACGTTGTTCTAATCTTTGCGCTTCTAATAATTTGTCTTCCTGTCGAAATTTCTCAAGTTGTTCTTCGAGTTCCTGCTCTATATTTTTAATAGCAATTTTCATCTTCTCTTCACGAGTTACGAAGTGTGATGCCGGGAAGATCGCAACATGATCGCGATCACCAATGATCTCACCTGTTAATGCATCAACTTCGCGGATTCGGTCAATCTCATCTCCAAAAAATTCGATGCGAATACAATGTTCTTCTCTTGAAGCAGGGATAATTTCGACCGAATCCCCACGCACACGGAACGTACCACGTTGGAAATCAATATCATTTCGAGCATACTGAATATCGACTAAATCTCTTAATACTTGGTCACGTTCTTTATTCATACCTACACGTAGAGATAAAACAAGATCCTTATATTCATGTGGCGAACCTAAACCATAAATACACGAAACACTCGCTACAATTAACACATCATTCCGTTCAAATAACGCAGATGTAGCTGAGTGTCTAAGCTTATCAATTTCATCATTAATACTTGCATCTTTCTCAATATACGTATCCGTTTGCGGCACGTATGCTTCAGGTTGATAGTAATCATAATAACTTACAAAATACTCAACCGCATTATTCGGAAAGAACTCTTTAAACTCACTATACAGCTGCCCCGCTAACGTCTTGTTGTGTGCAATAACAAGTGTCGGGCGGTTAATTTCTGTCACAACGTTTGATACGGTGAATGTCTTACCTGTCCCTGTTGCACCGAGTAACGTTTGATGTTTTTCATTATGCTTTAACCCATTCACAATCTTTTCAATTGCTTTAGGTTGGTCTCCTTGAGGTTCAAATTGCGAGTGAAGTTCAAACTGATTCACAACATCATCTCCAATAACGATAAACTATCACTATTATAACACAAAAAGCGAACAAAGGTTCTGTTTTTGTTATTTTTACCTATATTAAGGATAAGTTTGTCACATAGATTTTGCAAAAGATGTGAATAAGAAATGCGCAATAGCCCGTTTAACCACGCAGTGAACGCTAGAATTGTTTGAGAGTACTATGTAGAAACCTCATTTTAAACTAAGAAAAGCGCAAGTGCCTGAAGTGCTATGTAATGTTCCCATAGCATACAGACATTTGCGCTAATTTCTAGTATTGATTAACTAATTTCTTCTTGTCTAAGAGTGAATTTAGGTGTTTCTTTCACAAAAATTAATCCAAGTTCATGGTATTCACCTTCATACAAAGCTCGTTGAACAAAACGAACTTCGCCAGATAAATCTTGAACCGCCATTTTACAAAAAGTACGATGTTCGCTCATCGCTTCGTAAAACTCTTGTTCATTTGAAATAGGTTGGTCATGAATTTTCTCTATTTTTTCACCAACAACAAGACCCATTTCATCAGCTGGAGAGTTAGGCATAATGCCTACAATAACAATACCGTCTTCTTTTGGTGTGAAAATGGGCTGTTTCTCTCGATCAATGAAATACATACCGTATTGGATGACAATTCGTCCCACTAAAGCAATTAACACTAAATATATAGTGAATTGTGGAAATAAATATATTCCAAATGAACCGATTAAGAGAACAACTAATAAGCCAGATAGAGCTTTCGCTACCTTACGAGCACCAATATCAGAAAAATGCCCTCTAAAACGTTGTGAAAAACCTATAACAAATGGAAAAAGCATTAATCCAAACTGTTCGTTCAACCCAAATGCTGGCCACCAGTTAAACATGGATAATTCAAGTGCACCAGATGGAACAGGAACAAACGCAGGTACGAACAATAACCTTTTAACTAAATGACTACCTACTGACTTACCACGTTGACTTTTATGAAGCTCCGGAAAAGATAGATGACGTTTTGAAGTCAACAATAATAAAATTTCTGCAGCAAACAACGCCACTAAAATATAACTTACTAACACTAAATCAACTTCAACAAATTCATTTAACCTGCCAGACATTTGGACATTAAAAGTATTTAGAATCCACATGGTAATCGCAACAATTCCTACCGTATATACCGGTGACAGTAACCAAACTTGATTGGTTAGAAAAACTATTGCTACAACTAATGTCAATAACCATAGCCACTCCATAGTTAACATAGATCCTGACATAACAAGTAAGACTGACAACAATAGTCCATAACTAATTCCAAGTAACCAAGTACTTGTCCATTCAGAACCTATTGGAAAGACCCGATGCCGAAACATGCTTCTTTCTTTTTTAATTCGAATATAACCTGTCCAAAATGTAAACAAAATGGCCAGATATAACATTGGTTGAGCAAACAACCACAAAATACCGAATCCTATTTCTCTTAACCACTCTATCGTCATCGCAGTCTAACCTCCGATCAAGATGTACTCTACTTTACTATTTCTTCAATACTAGTTGTTTTCCTTCTCTTGATAGAAAACGAGGCTGGGACAAAAGATATCTTATCCTTAGAGAAGACGAATATTAGGAGTCAAGTTACTCCTAATATTCGTCTTCAATTTTTAGCTGCGTCAAAATGCTTCGCTTTCCGCAGGCACGGTTTCAACTTCCCCAAACTCACTTTCGTTCGGAGTTTAAGGATGTTCGGCTAAATACGCAACATCCATGTTGCAACGCCGAACTGACCCACATCCTGTGGCCCCTCAGCTCGTGCTGTTCTGCGACGACCTGGACGGTCTAGTGTCGGCGTTGGCCACAAATGCTTTTTGTACTACATCTTTGCTTAAGTTTGCGCCGAGTAATCGCAGGCGCAGGACGTGGCCGTTTTTAGCCGACCAGGTGTCTCAGCATTTTGACTACGCTAATAAAACTCAATATTCGTTTTTTGTTAAGCTACTTTTCTTTTGTCCCAGCCTCTATTTTAATTAAACAAAACCTCAATAGCTTTTTGAAGCTGATCATCATGCTCAGAATCGTTGACAGCGTCTAAAATTTGTTGCTCTAGTGCATTTTCTGTATCTTCATTAACAGTTCCAGTTACCTCAAGGTTATTATCTCTCTGGAAGCTCTCAACAGCACTTTGAGTGTGTTGATCAAAATAACCATCAGTACGACCAGGCTCGTAACCTAGTCCTTCTAACATTACTTGTAATTTCACCACTTCTTGACCTGTGTTGTCAACTTCAAGTGGTTCTTCCGTTTGAATCAATGAAATGTAGAAGAATTCAGGTTGCTCAACTTCAACAGTGGGTTCAACACCAACTTCGTTAATTTTCTCACCGTGAGGGTCTAGCCAATCCATAACAGTTAACTTGAGTAGCCCATCGCCAACTTCCATTGTTTGTTGTACTGTACCTTTACCGAAAGTTGTTTGACCAACAACTTCATATCCGCCAACTTCTTTCATAGCAGCAGCTAGGATTTCTGATGCAGAAGCACTACCCTCATTAGTTAAGACTGAGATCGGGTAATCTTTATTACCAGACTCATTTAAATAATACGGTTGAGGGTCTCCTTCTCTAACTGAAACTTGCATAAACGGATCTTCTTTTGGTAAGAAATTCCCTAATATTTCTTGAACAGAATTTAATAACCCGCCTGGATTACCTCTAACATCAATGACTAATCCATCGATATTCTCTTCCTCTTCTAGCTTTTGTAGTTCTTCTTTAAATTCCTGAGATGTCTTTTCAGAGAAAGAACGAATCTCTAAGACACCGACTTTCTGTCCATCATGTTCTTCCACTTCTGAATATACCGTTGTAACAGGAATCGTGTCTCTTGTGATTACAACATCAAACGGCTCATCTTCTCCAGGGCGGTCGATGGTTAATGTGACATCTGTTCCTTTTTCACCACGAATAAGTGAAACGGCTTCGTATACGTTCATTCCTTCTAAACTTTCACCGTCAACTTCAATGACACGATCATTCGGTCGAATACCAGCGCGTTCAGCAGGTGTGTCTTTAATCGGAGAAATAATGGTTATGTAATTGTCTCGTTTCGTAACCTCTGCGCCGATTCCTTCGAAAGTAGATTCGATTTGACTTTGAAACTCCTGCATAGTTTCAGCATCCATATATTCACTATAAGGGTCTCCAAGTTTATTTACAATACCTTCAAGAGCCCCTTCAATTAGTTCTTCACGTGAGACTTCTTTGACATATTCATCTTGAATAACATTCATTGTATAACTTAAAACATCAAGATCTGAAAAATCCTCTTGTTCAGGTTGTTCCTCTTCGGAACTTCCATCTTCTTCATTCTCTTGTTCTTCTTGTTCGTTAGATGGGTTTGCTTGTTCATTTGGTTGATCTAACATTTCAAGTGTCGCAGCTGTGACCCCGCCACCAACGAGCAGAGAGACAACTACAATTAACACTAGCCACTTTTTAGTTAATTCCAATCGTTTCACCCCAATAAATTGCAATGTTTGTATTTTTTTATTATACCACGACTGTTACTTAAAGTAATGGATAGAATTTATATGTCTTAAAGTCACTCATAATTACTAATAATGACAACTCTAATCTATTGTCGAACACTTGCGACTGTTACAACAACTATTGCTCAGTTTCAGTAACACTTCATGTAATTTCACATGCACTTGCATCGATTTCAACCACATTCGTCACTCGTCAAAATATAAAAACAACCCTAATTGACTAAAATCAATTAGGGTTGACTATTATTCTATTGAATACCATAATTTGCTGGGTTTACAGCATTAGACTTGCTGCTATTCCAACTACCTTTGTGTAATTCAAAGTGAAGGTGCTGTCCTGTTGAACGACCAGTGTTACCCATATGTCCGATAACTTGTCCTTGACTTACTTGTTGTCCTTCAGAGACTAGTCGGTTTCTCATATGTGCGTATACTGTTGTAAATTTCTCACCGTTCACCATATGTACGATGAAGACTACATTACCATAACTACTAGAATAGTAGGATCTTGATACAACACCCGATGCAACTGATTTAATGCCTACGTTAGAACCTCCACGTGCAATATCAATACCAGCGTGCAACTTACCCCAGCGATGTCCATAACCTGATGTTAATGTACCACTTGATGGTCTAATGAAACCATGGTCATTTTTGACGGTGCTAGTTTGTTGAACACTTCCACCAGATTGTGCTGCTCTTTGTTCAGCTTTCTTTTGCTCTTCTAACTCAGCAACTAGCTTATCAAATGCTCTTGCTTGTGAAGCTAAGTTAGCACGTTCTTCCTCGATACTCATGGAATGATCATGTAGCTCTTCTTCTTTATGTTGCAATTCAGCTAATAAACTATTCTGTTCTGATAATTTATTATTTAAGTTAGTTTCGAGATTTTGTAACTCTCTCATATCTGCAACTAACGCATTTTTCTGACCTTCTAGTTGAGTTCTTTGATCAGACAATTCATTTTTATTTGCTTCAACTTGAGCTCTAGAATCTTCTAATTCTTGCTTGTCCTCTTCAAGTTGAATTTTATCATTAATATGATCTCTCAAAATGTTTTGGTCTTGGTCCATAATTTTACTAACCGCTTGAGTACGGCTAATGAAATCACCGAAATCCGATGCACCAAGAACAACTTCTAAGTATTTAACACTTCCACCATTACGTTGTAGGTTACGTAGACGATCTTTTAATAGCTCTTCACGGCTATCAATTTTTTCTTGAGTTTCTTTAATGTTTTGTTTTAACTCTTCGATTCTATTTTCTAATCTTTTAATTTCAGCTTCCAGCTCTTTAATTTCATTTTCTACTTTTTCAATTTCGCCTTGCTTTTGATCAATTTCTTTTTTCTTTTGATCAATTTTCTTCTGTGCCTCTTCAATTTCTTTTCTCAGACTACTAATCTCATTTTTCATTTCTTTTTGTTCGGATTTATTCTGTTCAATCTTCTTTTCTAACTCTGATAGTTCACTAGATAAATTACTACGTTTTTGACTAGCCTTCTTTGACTTCTCTTTTAATTCCTTAATCTCCTGATCAACATCTGCATTTACCTCAGTTACTTGTGTAAAAGCTGCTCCGACCAATGCCATTATCACAACTGAAACAATCACTGATATTCTTTTGTACAAATCTTATTCCTCCTCTGTATACTCTCTCGTTAAACATTTAAGAATTTTCGTACACTCATAACGCTTCCCCAAACACCGATAAAGACTCCCAAACCTAGCAATAATAGTGATAACTGCCAAGCAAATGGATTGAATGGTAACAGTTCAACGAATGGAAGTAAATTACGTCCTGCTACATTTTGATAGAGGTAGTAATAACCTACAAGAACTATAGAAATAGGAATAATTGAACCAATGATTCCCATTAACATACCTTCAATGAAGAAAGGCCAGCGAATAAAGCTGTTTTTGGCTCCAACTAGTTTCATAATGCCAATCTCATTTGCACGAGCGATTATTGTCATTCTAATCGTGTTAGAAATTAAGAAAATCGCTGTGAAAAGTAAAGCAGTTATAAACCCAATTCCGATGTAGCGAGCATATTTATTAAAGGTTAAAAGTCGCTCTACTGTTGCTTGTGAATAATCCACATCATCAACGTAATCCATTTGTGATACTTGTTGGGATAAACCTCTATAATAATTTGCATCGGTAGCTTTTATAACAAAAACATCATTAAGTGGGTTACTATCTTCAAACATCATTCCCCACTCATCACCTGATTCACCCATGTCCTCTATCAACTTGTTGAGCTCATCTTCTTTAGATGAATATTCGATTGATTCTACATTAGATAGTTCATTTAATTTTGATTGGAGTTCATCAACGTCTTCCTGCTCTGTACCTAGTTCAACATAAACATTCATTTGTACATCTTGTTCGATGTTTTCAGCAACTTGGTTTAAATTTAGGATTAATGCTAAAAAAATCCCAACTAGTATTAGAGTTGTGGTAACTGCTCCTACAGAAGCTACCGTCATCCAACTATTGCGTATAATGTTTTTTGAACCTTCTCTTAAGTGTCTTCTGGCTGTACTAAACTTCATAACCATACTCTCCTCGATGCTCGTCCCTTACAACTTGTCCATTTTCCATCGCAATAACGCGTTTTCTTAGCTTATTAACGATGTCTCTGCTGTGGGTTGCCATAATGACCGTTGTTCCAGAGGCATTAATGTCCTCAAAGGTTTTCATGATTTCCCAAGACGTTTCTGGATCCAAGTTTCCTGTCGGTTCATCTGCTATAACAAGCTTAGGATTGTTTACAATGGCACGCGCAATTGCAACACGTTGTTGTTCACCACCTGAGAGTTGAGCAGGTATAAATCGCGCTTTGTGTTTCAATCCAACTTGATCTAAAACACTCATCACACGGCGTCGAATTTTTTTAGGGTTTTCTTCAATGACTTCTAGAGCGAAAGCTACATTTTCGTAAACTGATTTACGTTGTAGTAACTTAAAGTCTTGGAAAATAACCCCAATATCACGTCGTATAAATGGAACGTCACGCTTCTTCAGTTGTCCTAATTCGACACCATTTATGTAGACTTCACCTTTTGAAGGTGTTTCCTCGCGATACATCATCTTAATAAAAGATGTTTTCCCAGCACCACTGGGCCCAACCACATACACAAAGTCACCCTTACTAATACTTACATCTATACCGTTTAAGGCTGTTACACCGTTCTTGTAAACCTTATAGACATTCTTCATCTGGATCATAGACGCCACAGTACCTCCTGTTGCAAAAGAAAAACTTTAGATTAAATTTCTGAAAATTCATTTATTTTAGCATGTATTATATCATAAATCGACAATTAGTCCTAATTTAACGTTTATATTTACTTCAGATACTTAACATTATAACACGATACGACATTATGTTTAGACTAAATTTTATTACGTTTTTATTTCAAAGGTAATTTTTTCTTAAAAAAGCCTATAAAAATAGTCCTTGGAAACGTTTTCCAAGGACTATTGATTCATTTTTACCTATTTACTAACCAATCTGCAATTTGTTGAGATTCTTCTTCACTTAAGTGGTCTTGTGCTGGCATTGAGCCTTGACCGTTTTGAATAATACCTACGATATCATCTGCACTATATTTATCACCAACATTATCTAGTGCTGGGCCTGCACCCCCACTTAAATCGCCACCGTGACAGCTTGCACAGTTAGCTTTGTATAACTCTTCGCCTGCTTGTGCTGTTTCTTCACCGCCACCATCTTGTTCTTGTCCACTTTCTTCTCCTGTATCACCAGTGTCTCCGTTATCGCCACCGTCGTCTCCACCGCCACAAGCAGCAAGGACTAACATCACACTAAATATACCTACAAGAATCTTTTTCATAATAGGACCTCCTCTTATGGATGTTATGATAATACTATACCCTTTTTGCAAAAAATTATCCTTTTACTTTTGATCTTAAAAAAGCATCTATAAATGAATCTAAGTCTCCATCCATAACAGCTTGTGTGTTTCCATTCTCTAAATTGGTTCTATGGTCTTTCACCATATTATATGGATGGAAAACATAAGATCTAATCTGACTGCCCCAACCAATTTCTTTCTGTTCACCACGTATTTCATCTAATTCTTGCTGTTGTTTCTCTATTTCTAATTGATATAACTTAGACTTCAACATCTTCATAGCTTGTTCGCGGTTTTTAATTTGAGAACGTTCAGATTGGCACGTTACTACAGTATTCGTTGGAAGGTGTGTAATTCTGACCGCTGAGTCTGTTGTATTAACATGCTGCCCACCCGCACCACTTGAACGGTAGGTGTCAATTTTTAAATCTTCAGTTTTAACATCAATCTCAACATCATCATTAAACTCGGGCATCACATCACATGAAGCAAATGAAGTATGACGACGTCCAGATGAGTCAAAAGGCGAAATTCTAACTAAACGATGCACACCTTTTTCTGCTTTTAAGTAACCAAAAGCATTATGACCTTTGATTAATAACGTTACACTTTTCACACCCGCTTCATCGCCAGGTAAATAATCTAACGTCTCGACTTTAAAGCCTTTTTTCTCTGCGTAACGCTTATACATCCTAAGTAACATTTCAGCCCAATCTTGAGACTCGGTTCCACCTGCACCAGGATGGATCTCAAGGATTGCATTGTTTTTATCATATGGTTCGTTAAGTAAAATTTCTAACTCAAATTCATTGAACTGTTCGTTAACACGTAATAGGTCTTCCTGTAAATCTTGAAAAAGCTCTTCATCGTCCTCTTCCTTAACGAGCTCATAAGATACTTCAAGGTTTTCCAAGTCTTCTTCATTTCTTTCGAAACTTTGAACGCGTTCTTTTAAAGCATTGGCTTCATTGATAATTTTTTGAGCTTCACTAGGTTGATTCCAAAATTCAGGAGCTGTCATTTGTTGTTCTAGTTCTGCGATTTTCTCGCGATCTTCATCAAGGTCAAAGAGACCCCCTAAAGTCTTCTAGTCGATTTTGTAATTTGTTTAATTGGTCTTTAATTTCTGTTAAGTCCATAAAAATCACCTCTGCTACGTAGCTATTTTTAGTATACCACTTTCATTGTTGGAAAAAACAACCTATTGTTGACAAATGTATTAATTTTTTATTAACTAAATAATCATTTTAGATGCGCTATTTTACTGTCTTCATAAACATCAAACGTCCAGTGCTTTGATACACTGGACGTTTGTTTAATTATTCACTTTTCCCGTGACAGTTCTTGTATTTTTTACCGCTACCGCATGGACAAGGGTCATTGCGGCCGATATTTTCCTTCTTAATATAAGGTTTCTTTTTCTTCTCTTGGTTTTCTCGACCACCAGCTACAGCTTTTGTACCTGATGCTACTTCAACACGTTGTAGATTCTCTCTAATTTGAGCCTTCATTGCGTATTTCGAAACTTCTTGCTCGATTTCAGCAATCATCTCTTCGAACATTGCGAAACCTTCCATGTTGTATTCTTGAAGAGGATCTGTCTGGCCATAAGCACGCAGGTGAATACCTTGACGTAATTGGTCCATCTGATCGATATGATCCATCCACTTAGAATCAACTGTACGTAGAAGGATAACACGCTCAAATTCACGCATTTGTTCTTCGGTTAATTCTTGTTCACGCTCATCATATTTCTTATTAACCATTTCCATGATGAGGGAAATCATTTCATCAGGTTCTTTACCTTTTAAGTGATTAACGTTAATCTCATCTGTTTCAAGGATATTCGCGTGAATGAAGTCAATTAAACCTTCTAAGTCCCACTTTTCATCATCTTCATCCTGTGTATAAGCTTGAACATTACGCGTTACTGTTGACTCAATCATATTAATAATGATGTCACGCAAGTTATCACTTGTTAAAACTTGCTGTCGTTGTTCGTAAATAATGTCACGTTGCTGCCTTAGCACGTCATCATACGCCAATAACTGCTTACGAGCATCGAAGTTGTTACCTTCAACACGTTTTTGAGCTGATTCTACAGCACGTGATACCATTTTACTTTCAATTGGTTGGTCATCATCCATACCTAGACGTTCCATCATATTGCGCATGTTGTCAGAACCAAAGCGACGCATCAATTCATCTTCCATTGATAGATAGAACTGAGACTCACCTGGGTCACCTTGACGTCCAGAACGACCACGAAGCTGATTATCAATACGACGTGATTCATGACGCTCTGTACCAATTACAGCTAGACCGCCTAGCTCACGAACACCATCACCTAGTTTGATGTCCGTACCACGACCAGCCATATTAGTCGCAATTGTAACAGAACCTTGTTGACCCGCTTCTTGAATAATCTCCGCTTCTTTGAAGTGGTTTTTCGCGTTTAAAACGTTATGTTTAACACCTGCTTTTTTAAGCAATTTAGAAATAATCTCAGACGTTTCAACCGCAACCGTACCAACAAGTACAGGTTGGCCTTTTTCATAACGCTCTTTAATGTCTTGAACTAACGCCTTATATTTACCTTCAGTTGTCTTATAAATCAGATCTGCATAATCCTGACGAATAATTGGTTTATTCGTTGGGATCGCCACAACACTCATGTTGTAAATATTACGGAACTCTTCTTCTTCAGTTTTAGCTGTACCTGTCATACCGGCTAACTTATCATACATACGGAAGAAGTTCTGGAATGTAATCGTCGCAAGCGTCATGCTCTCTTTTTGAATTTGTAAGCCTTCTTTAGCCTCGATTGCTTGGTGAAGACCGTCACTATAACGTCGACCTTTCATTAGACGACCCGTGAACTGGTCAACAATAACAACTTCTCCTTCTTGAACCACATAATCCGTATCACGTTGCATCACCACATGCGCTTTTAGAGCCTGATTAATGTGGTGCGTTAGCGTGACGTTATTTAAGTCATATAAGTTTTCAATATTAAAGTAGTTCTCAGCTTTCGTAATACCTGATTCCGTTAGCTGAACATTTCTTGTTTTTTCATCATACGTATAATCTTCTTCACCATTTAACGTTCTAACAAACGAATCAGCTTGAATGTAGTTTGACTGAGAACGTTTTTGAGAACCCGAAATAATGAGTGGCGTACGAGCCTCATCAATTAAAATCGAATCAACCTCATCGATGATGGCATAATGAAGTGGGCGTTGAACCATTTTTTCTTTATACAACACCATGTTGTCACGTAAATAGTCAAACCCAAACTCATTATTCGTACCATACGTAATATCGCAGGCATAAGCTTCACGCTTCTCATCTTTTGATAAATCATTTGTATTTAGGCCAACAGTTAGACCTAACCATTCATATAACTGACCCATTTCCTTCGAGTCACGATCCGCTAAATAGTCGTTTACAGTGATAATATGAACACCTTTACCTGTAATAGCATTTAAATAAGCAGGCATAGTTGAAGCAAGTGTTTTACCTTCACCAGTTTTCATCTCTGCAATATCACCATGATGCAAAGCAATCGCACCGATTAACTGCACTTTATAAGGCCTTAACCCTAGCACACGCACCGCCGCTTCTCTTACAACAGCATATGCCTCCACTAACATATCATCCAATGATTCACCATTTTGATAACGTTCTTTAAATTCATCCGTTTTACGTTGAAGTTCAGAATCAGACAATAGCTTTATGTCAGACTCTTTTTCTTCTATTTGATCCGCAATTTTTTCAAGTTTCTTCAGCTGTTTGGAGTTTCCATCACCAAAAACTTTAACCAATAATTGCTTCATAGTCTGCACCTCTAATTCTTTCATTTACAATAGTCCAAGTATAATGATAACACTAAAGAAAGTGAGGTACAATATAGGGGAATTGTCTAATACAGGCGAATCACGCGCTTTAAATAAAAAAAGAAGGTCAGAACCTTGGAAAACTGACCTTCAACAAGACATAAAAGGAGACGACGAACTTGAGGGATTGGGTTTAACTTATGGACTGTTTGAGGATTGGTTGGATTCAGAAACGGAGTAAGCATAACTCACCTCGTTCTTCGCCTTAATTTGATTGATTGTCTTATCCATGACAATCACCTTCTCATGGGTATGGGCTAGCATTCTCATTAACTGCGATATAAGTTCACCTTGTTGATCGACGTACTTCTTCAACTCTGAACAACTGGGGCAGCTAGTTGCTTGAGTCGTATGGTTCAATTTTAAGTCCCCCTTCTGTCTTGTTGATTTAGTTATACCACGACTAAATTGTCTGTGTCACATCCCCCAAAATTCAATTTTCTTATTATTAAAATCGAAATTATTTAGTGAATAATGGCGATTTTTTTACAAAAACTTGTCGAAAATCGGAAATTGATGTTTTTTTAAATTTTTTCTTTCTTATAGACGTTCGCAGTTCCCTTATAAACATTCTACGCTTCTTAATCGGTACCGTCAAGAAGTCTGTGTAAATGGCACTCGCTAACTTCGTTAGCGTAAGGAGGTTTTATATGGAGCAGCGGGCATGATAGCCTAAGGCGAAGCCAACGACCTTTTTATAATCTGGCGGCTTGG